>NZ_JBEXHU010000017.1:0-6651 GCF_040608175.1 Micromonospora sp. NPDC005206 | reverse complement strand
TCTTGGGGGCGGCGCCGCACCGGCGCCGCCACCACCTCCGGACAACAGTGAGGAGATCGACACCGTGAACACCACCGTGGTGCGCGGCGCCGCCCCACCAACCCGCCGGCCCGTGCGCCGGCTCCGCAGGGTGGTCGCCGCGGCGGCGGTCACCGGGCTCGTCGCCGCCGGCCTGGTCGGGGTCGCCGCGCCCGCGCACGCCGCCGACTCGTACACCTTCACCAACACCGTCAACCCGATCCTCGGCGACGGCAGCTACTACTCCGCCGACCCGGCGCCGGTCGTCGTGCCGAGCGGCGCACCCGGCAACGACAGCGGCCAGGACCAGCTCTACATCTACACCGGCCACGACCAGGCCGGGCCGTCCACCAACGACTTCGTCATGAACGAGTGGGGCGCTTTCCGGACCACGGACGTCGAGGCGGGGGAGTGGACCCACTACCCGTCGCTGATGCGCCCGGAACAGGTCTTCGCCTGGGCGACGCCGGGGCGCGCGTACGCCGGCCAGGTCGTCCGGGGCGTGGACGGACGCTACTACTGGTACGTACCGATCAACGAACGGGACAGCCCGGCCTCGGACAAGTTCGCGATCGGCGTGGCCGTCTCGGACAGCCCGACCGGCCCGTGGACCGACCACGCGGGCGGGCCGATCATCTCGCAGCGGGTGCCCACGCCCAACACCATCCACAACATCGACCCGACGATCCTCGTCGACGGCACGGCACCGAACCAGCGGGTGTACCTCTGGTGGGGTTCGTTCAGCCAGCTGCGGATGATCGAGCTCCAGCAGGACATGAAGACCCCGGTCACCACCC
This sequence comes from Micromonospora sp. NPDC005206, assembly GCF_040608175.1. Lineage (NCBI taxonomy): Bacteria > Bacillati > Actinomycetota > Actinomycetes > Micromonosporales > Micromonosporaceae > Micromonospora > Micromonospora sp. NPDC005206. The sequence continues at coordinate 5,836 of NZ_JBEXHU010000017.1, read as the reverse complement.
AGCGCTCGGTCACCGGCCTGACCGGCTTCTTCGAGGCGGCCTGGGCGTTCAAGCGCAACGGCACCTACTACATGGCGTACGCCGGGAACAACGCCGGTCCGACCTCGCAGTGCACCCCGGCGAACTACCACGCCTGCATCGCGTACGCGACGGCGTCGTCGCCGGAGGGGCCGTGGACCTACCGGGGCACCATGCTCCGGCCGGTTTCCTCGACGACGAGCCACCCGGGCATCCTGGAGTTCGACGGCCGGTGGTACATCGCGTACCACACCGCCGACGCTGTGGGCGGCGGCCACTTCCGCCGCTCGGTGGCGATCGACCCCGTCGAGTGGGACGACACGCAGAACCCGCCGAGGCTGAAGCTCGTGACGCCGACGCCGGTCAGGGGGCCTGATCGCACCCCGCGGGCGAACATCGCCCAGGAGGCGACGGTCACTGTCTCCAACGTGCCGGTGCCCACGCAGTACTGGGTGAAGGCGCTCAACGACGAGATCGTCCGGTCGAACCCGCTGCCACCGGACATGTGGGGCACCTGGACCGGCAACAACCCGCCCCAGCAGTGGGCGCAGTACACGTGGGACCAGCCGATGCGGATCTCCGGGTCGCAGATCGACTTCTGGAACGACCAGCCCCAGGGCACCGGCGCGGGCGTCGCGGCCCCCGCCCGCTGGCGCCTCCAGTACTGGAATCTCGACAGCGGACAGTGGGCCGACGTGCCGAGCCCGAGCGGCTTCCCGACCGGCACGCAGGGCTTCCAGGACACCACGTTCGACCCGGTGACCACGACGCAGGTCCGCGCCGTGTTCGACGCGTCCACCAATGGCAGCACCTACTCCGGAGTGGCGGTCGAGGAGTGGAAGATCCTCGCCACTCAGCCCGAGTCCGTCACCCCGCCGGGAATGACGGTGGAGGTGGGGGAGACCGAGCTGCCCGACAGCCTCCCGGTGTCGTTCGGCGCCGAGACGCTGCGGGTGCCGGTCTTCTGGGACCCGGTCACGCCGGAGGACGTCGCGACGCCCGGGACGTTCACGATCGGGGGCAGCGTGCTCGGCTACGCCGCCGGTCGCGTCTCCGCCCAGGTCAGGGTCATCTCACCGGATGACACCGAGGGCGACGAGACGGCGCCGACGCTGACGCTCACACCCAGCGGCAGCGCCGGCGGTGCCGGCTGGTTCCGGTCCGCCGTGCGGGTGCGTATCGCCGGTGTCGACGACGGTGGCGGTCGGCTGACCATCGAGTCGCGGGTGGACGACGGCGAGCCGGTCGTCGCGAGCGCCGTGCGGTCCGTCGACGTGACCGTCTCCGGAGACGGTCAGCACGCGGTCCGGGCGACCGCGACCGACCGCGCGGGCAACACCTCGGAGCCCGCGAGCCTGGCCGTACGCATCGACGCGACGGCACCGGTCAGCACGGCCACCGTGGACAGCACGACCCGGGCGGTCACGGTGACCGCGAGCGACGCGACCTCCGGTCTCGCCCGTGTCGAGTACGCCATCGACGCCGGCCCGTGGACGGCCTACAGCGGCGCCATCGCGGCGCCCGACTCGAGCCGGCACACCGTGTCGTTCCGCGCGCTCGACACGGCCGGGAACCAGGAGACCGCGAAGACGGTCACCATCCCGGCGGACCTGTCCGGGCCGCTGACCGGCAACATCGGGCCCATCGCGACCCCGAGCGCGTCCTACACGGCGGGCTGGAACAGCCTCACCGCCCTCAACGACGGCGCCGACCCGGCGAACCCGAGCCAGGCGCAGCTCTGGGGCACCTGGTCCGGGACCCGCCCGGCGACCCAGTGGGTCCAGTACGACTGGGCCCGACCGGTGCGCGTCACCGGGACGGAGCTGAAGTTCTGGCGGGACTCCAACCGCGGCACCGGCGACGGCGTCGCCGAACCCGACGGGTGGGTGCTGCAGTACTGGGACGAGGGGACCTCGGCCTGGCGTGACGTGACCGGCGCGTCCGCCTACGGCACGAGCACCACCGCGTTCAACACCGTCACCTTCGATCCGGTCACCACACCTCGGGTGCGGGCGACGATCCGGGCCGACGGGAACGGCACCACCTACTCCGCGGTCGCGATCACGGAGTGGCGGGTCGTCGCCGACGACCCGGGTGTCCAACCCGCGTTGCCCGTCACGGTCAGCGTCCAGGCGCGGTGCGTCGGCGGTAGGGCGTACGTCGCCGTGCAGGCGCGCAACGAGCACGACGCGCCCGTGGACATCGTCCTGGAGACGGCCTACGGCCAGCGTTCCGTCGCCGACGTGGCACCCGGTGCGAACGCCTACCAGTCGTTCGCCACCCGGACGCCCTCGGTGCCGGCCGGCTCGGCGACCGTCCGCGCCACCGGGCCCATCAACGGTGTGGACGTGACGACCGTCCGCACCGCAGACCACGCCGGCGCCGATTGTGCCGGCGATCCCCGTCAGGCCCCGTAACCACTAGCGACGATGGAGTAGCAGATGAACACAGGAAACCGTAGGCGGTTGCTCGCGGCCGGTGCCGCGGGTGCGGTGCTGGTCGGGACGGTGGCGTTGCAGGCGCCGGTCCAGGCCGAGCCCGGCGACAGCGCCGACGTGCGGGTGACGGTCGACATCGAGGAGATCGCCGAACCCGGCGTGCTCGCCATGTCGATCGCCGGCAACTCCGTCGCGCTGTCCGAGGACGGCTCGACCCTGCTGGTCCGTCAGTTCGTCGGCAGCTTGCCGACGGTGACGGTCACCGACACCCGTACGGCCGAGGAGGTGCCCGACAACGCGGCCTGGGCCGTGCTGGGTAGCGCCACCGACTTCGTCGGCGGCGCCGGCCAGGCGCCGATCAGCGCCGGCCATCTCGGCTGGAAGCCGCGCCTTCTCGACGGGGGCGACAGCGGCCTGGTCACCGAAGGCGAGGAGGTGGTGACCGTCCTGGACGAGCCGACCCAGCCCGGCAACAACGTGGGCCTCGTCGACCAGGAGCTGCTGGTGTCGACGTTCGACTCCGAGGCGGTCACCGGCGACGCGTACTCGGTGGACGCCGACCTGTACCTGCGGACCCCGGCGGATGTCGCCGCCGGCTCGTACACCTCGACGTTGACCCTCTCGCTGTTCGAGTGACGCACGGGTGGGGGCCGCGTCGCCGTGGCCCCCACCATCACATCCCTCCGTCGAAGGACCCCGATGATCCGGACCTTGCCGCGGACGCCGCTGCGACTGCTCGCCGTGCTGGCCGCCGTGTTCGTCGCCGTGCCGATCGCACCCGCCACCGCGGTGGCGGAACCCACCAGCCCGACGCTGACCTGGGCGGTCCAGCCGGCCAGTCAGCAGGGCCCGGACGGCCGCCGGTGGGTCGAGCGCACGCTCGACCCGGGCCAGGTGGTGACCGAGCACCTGGCCGTGCGGAACCTCAGCGACGGCACGGTGGTCTTCGCGCTGAAGGCGGCCGACGGCTACCTCACCGACAAGGGACGCTTCAACATGCTCCCGTCCAACCGGAAGTCGGTGGACGGTGGCACCTGGATCAGGGTGCAGGAGACGGTCAGCGTCGGGCCGAGGCAGACGAAGGTGGTGCCGTTCACCATCGCCGTGCCCCGCGACGCCACGCCGGGGGACCACCCGGCCGGCATCGCGGCGGCGGTCACGAGCACGGGAGGCACGGTCGCCGTCGAGAGTCGGGTCGGGTTCCGGGTCATGCTGCGGGCCAGCGGCACGGTCACCGCGTCTCTGGCGGTGAGCGGCCTCACCGCCAGGTACGAGCGCTCGTGGAATCCCTTCTCGGCCGGCACCGTCCGTCTCAGGTACACCACGACGAACGACGGCAACGTCGCGGTGACCGGCACCGGCCGGACGGCGGCCACCGGTCCGTTCGACCTGGCCACACGGCGAATCGCGACGAACGTCGAGGAGACGCTTCCCGGAGGCACCCGGGAGGTCGAGGCCCGCCTCGACGGGGTGTGGGCGGTGGGACGGCTCCAGACCCGCGTCGACCTCACCCCGGCCGTCCTCGGTGGTGGCCCCGCCGGCGCCGAGATCAGGCCCGCCACCGCCACCGTCACCATCTGGGCGCTGCCGTGGCCGCAACTGGCCCTGGCCGCAGCCCTCGCAGCCCTCGCGTTTGCCCTCCGGAGCACCGTCCGCCGACGCCGGCGGCGACTCGTGCAGTTGCTCGCCGACGCCCGGAACGAGGGCCGGGCGGAAGCCCGGACCTCGGCACTGGCTGGCAACGCGCCGAAGGCCCCGTAAATCCCCCTGCCCGAAAGGACGATCCGCAATGGTGGAATCCGACAAGATGCCCGTCAGCCGACGTCAGGTACTTCAGGCATCGGCCATTGGCGCCGCCGCCGTGGCCACCGCGGGCGCGCTCCCGGCGACCGCCGCCGAGGCGGCGACAGCCACCGGGACGACGACCGGCGCGACCGCCCTGGGCGCGACCCCGGCCGATCCCGGTCCCGGCGGCACCGCCCCGGTCAGGCCGTTCCAGCTGCGTGACGTGAAGCTGGGCAACGGACTGCTCCAGGAGAAGCGCGACCGCATGAAGGCCTGGCTCCGGCAGTTCGACGAGCGGCGCTTCCTTGTGCTGTTCAACAACCAGGCTGGTCGGCCGAACCCGGCGGGCGTCTCCGTCCCTGGCGGGTGGGAGGACGGCGGTCTGCTCAGCGGCCACTGGGCCGGCCACTTCATGACGGCCCTGGCGCAGGGCTACGCCGACCTTGGCGAGCCGATCTTCAAGACCAAGCTCGACTGGATGGTCGGCGAACTCGCGGCGTGCCAGGCCGCGATCACCGCGCGGATGGGCGATGGCGGCCCGGGCGGTGAGGAGCCGCAGGAGCCGCAGATCGGCCGGGTGCCGGGCCGCTTCGGCAGCGCGCTCCGCCTGAATGGCCCCAGCCGGGCGCAGCACGTGACCCTTCCGCAGGAGGCGATCAGCCAGCTCGCCGACTTCACCATCGCCACCTGGGTGAACCTCGCGGCCACCCAGAACTGGAGCCGGCTGTTCGACTTCGGTCAGAACACCACGGTCAACATGTTCCTGACCCCGCGTGCCGGTGTCACCGGAAACGTGCCGCGGTTCGCGATCACCGTCAGCGGCAGCGGTGGCGAGCAACGGATCGACGGCAACGCGGCGTTGCCGACCAACCAGTGGGTGCACCTGGCCGTCACGCTCACCCAGCAGACCGGCACGCTGTACGTGAACGGTCAGCAGGCCGGCCAGAACACGGCCATGACGCTGAGCCCGGCCAACCTCGGGAATCCCGGAAACCGGTGGATCGGGCGGTCGCAGTACGGCGATGCGTTCCTGGACGCGAGCATCGACGAGTTCCACATCTTCGACCGGGCGCTGAGTCAGGCGGAGGTCCGGTCGATGCTGGACTCGCCGACCGGGAGCACCGCCGGCGGGTCGATCGCCTGGTACCGGTTCGAGGAGGAGGGTGGTACCGCGATCAAGGATGCCTCGCCCAACGGCCGGGACGGCGGCATCGTCGCGGCCCAGAGCAGCGGGGCCGCCGACTGGGTGCCGACTCACCCGGGTTATCTGGGCGCGCTGCCGGAGGACACGGTGCTGCGGCTCGGTCCGCCGCGGTGGGCCGTCTACGGCGGCAACGCGGCTACCAACACGTGGGCGCCGTGGTACACGCAGCACAAGATCATGCGTGGTCTGCTCGACGCGTATTACCACACCGACAACCACAAGGCCCTCGACGTCGTGGTCAAGATGGCCAACTGGGCGCACCTCGCATTGACCATCGGGGATAAGAACCACCCCCAGTACGCGGGCCCGATCACCCGGGACAACCTGAACTACATGTGGGACCTCTACATCGCCGGCGAGTCCGGCGGCGCGAACGAGGTGTTCCCCGAGA
>NZ_JBEXHU010000016.1:0-222154 GCF_040608175.1 Micromonospora sp. NPDC005206 | reverse complement strand
CCCGAGTACTTCCAGGCCGCCAAGAACTTCTTCGGCATGCTCGTGCCGCACCGCAGGTACGCACACGGTGGTTTGGGCGGCAACTACCCCGGCTCCAACAACAACACCGAGTTGTTCCAGAACCGGGACAACATCGCGAACTCGATCGCCCAGGGCGGTGCGGAAACCTGCAGCGCGTACAACCTGCTCAAGCTGGCCCGCAATCTGTTCCTGCACGAGCACGACCCGGCGTACATGGACCACTACGAGCGGGGGCTGTTCAACCAGATCGCCGGCTCGCGGGCCGACACGACCAGCGTCAACAACCCACAGGTCACCTACTTCCAGCCGTTGACCCCGGGCATCAGCCGTAGCTACGGCAACACCGGGACCTGCTGCGGCGGGACGGGCCTGGAGAACCACACCAAGTACCAGGAAACGATCTACTTCAAGTCCGCCGACGGCACGACGCTGTGGGTCAACCTGTACGTACCGTCGACCCTCACCTGGGCCGAGAAGGGCTTCGCCGTCACTCAGGAGACCAACTACCCGCGCGAGGACCACACCAGGCTGACCGTCAACGGCAGCGGGCCGCTCGACATCAAGCTGCGGGTGCCTGGCTGGGTGGAGAAGGGCTTCCACGTCACCATCAACGGCGTCAGCCAGGACGTCGACGCGAAACCCGCAAGCTACCTGACGTTGAGCCGTACCTGGGCGCCGGGCGACACCATCGAGATCCGGATGCCGTTCAGCATCCGGATCGAACGGGCGATCGACCGTCCCGACACACAGTCGATCTTCTGGGGGCCCCTCCTCATGCAGATCCTCGGCAACCCCGGCAGCGGCAACTACCGCGAACTCTCCCTCTACCGGCACCTCAAGCGCGACGGCGACTACGCCCGCGCGGCGATCACCCAGGCCAGCACCACGGCGGGGGGTGACCTGCTCTTCACCACCCACGGCTTCAACCTGCGGCCGTACCACATCGGCGACGCCCAGGCCGCCTCGACGTACTTCCGACGGGTCGAGCCGACGATCGTGTTCGGCTCGGTCGACAGCGGGGTGCCCAACCGAAAGCGGAACGACGGGCTGCCGAACTACGACGTACCCGTGGCGGGCGTTCCGTCGCCCGGCAGTGACGGCCCGACCTTCCTCGACCTGGTCTGGGATCAGGCGCCCTTCAAGAACCACGGCCAGTTCGTGTCGACCGTCAACCACGTCGCGCAGGCGTTCGTCGAGGCGGGACTGCTCAGCCAGGAGGAGAGGTCGACCGTCGTGACGACCGCCGCCCGATCGAACAAGGAGCTCGCTCCGTAGGCGTCGCCTGCTGCCGTCCTCCGCGTGCTGGACGGCCGTGGCCCGGTCGAGTCGACCGGGCCACGGCCGTTCGGTGGCTTTCCCTGCCGCCGTCGAGCGAGGGCATTCGGTCGAGGTTTCGAGAGGTTTTCGGGACGGGTGTCCCTGCCTGTGACAGGGCGGCGAGCTCCCCGTGTAGTGTTCCGCCCAGGTAGGGGTTCCGCGCGTGCTGCGGGGGCCGCACCCGCGCCGCAACATCTCCGAAAAGGTTTTAGGATGTGCTTCCGCTGGCTGATCGACAAGACACCCGGCGACGGCCTCACCGACGCGCAGCGCACCTGTGTCGGTCGCTGAGAGGGAGCATCGCATGACCACCGAGCCCGAGATCCCCGCCTACCGCCCGCCCACGCTCACCGATGTGGCCAAGCTCGCCGGGGTGTCGGTCGCCACCGCGTCCAAGGCCATCAACGGTCGCGGCGAGGTGCGGTCGTCCACGAGAGTCCGGGTGCTCGAGGCGGCGGAGCTGCTGTCCTTCGCGCCGAACGCCCTGGCCCGCGGGTTGCTCAGTGGCCGGACCGGCACCGTCGGCCTGCTGACGAGCGACCTGGAGGGGCGCTTCTCGATCCCCATCCTGATGGGCGCCGAGGACGCGTCGGGGGCCGGCCAGGTCTCGGTCTTCCTGTGCGACGCGCGCGGCGACGCGATCCGGGAGAAGCATCACGTGCAGGCGCTGCTGTCCCGGCGGGTGGACGGCCTGATCGTCGTGGGCTCCCGCACCGACCCCCGCCCGCCGCTGGCCGGCACCATCCCCGTGCCGGTCGTCTACGTCTACGCACCCTCCGCCGATCCGGCGGACATCTCGATCACGGTCGACAACGTGGGTGGTGGGCGGCTCGCCATCGAGCATCTGCTGGCGTGCGGCCGGCGCTCCATCGCCCACATCACCGGGGAGGCCGGGTTCCAGGCGGCGAGGGACCGTGCCGAGGGCGCGGCCGCCGCCCTCGCCGACGCCGGCCTGGGAATGGTCGGCGACCGGCCCTACTTCGGGTCGTGGGACGAGTCCTGGGGCAGAGCCGCCGCACACATGGTCGTCGAGCAACACCCCGAGGTCGACGCGATCTTCTGCGGCAGCGACCAGATCGCACGTGGTGTCCTGGAGACGCTGCGTGACTTCGGACGTGACGTGCCGCGCAGCATCTCGGTCATCGGGTTCGACAACTGGGAGGCTGTCGCCGCCGACTCCCGTCCGCGGCTGACCAGCATCGACATGAACCTGAAGCACCTCGGCGAGGTGGCCGGCCAGCGGCTCTTCGCGGCGATCGACGGTGCCGCGCCCAGTTCGGAGGAGTTCCCCGGCCGCGTGGTGATGCGCGAGTCGACCCTGCCCGTCGGCTGAGTCCGGCGGCCGTGCTGTACGCCCGCGCGGCCGTGGGGTTCAGTGGTGCAGCACCGGGCCGGTCGACTCGCGGACCACGAGGCGGCCGGGCTGCCGGATGACCCCGGAGCCGGCGTTGCCGTCCATCGCGGCGAAGAGATGGTTGACCGCGGCGGCCCCGAGCTGTTCGAGGTTGAGGTCCACGGTGGTCAGGGGCGGTCGGCAGTCGGCCGCGAAGAACTCCCAGTTGTCGTATCCGACGATCGCCACGTCGTCGGGGATCCGCCGACCGAGGTCGCGCAGGGTGTCGGCGGCGCCGGCGGCGACCTGGTCGTTGCCGCAGAAGATCGCGTCCACGTCCGGCCGGGCGGCCAGCAGCAACCGGGCGGCGTGCCGGCCCCATCGTTGCGACCACTCGCCGTAGAGCGGGTCGCCGGCCGGGGTGAGCCCGGCCTCGGCGAGCACCGTTCGTAGTCCGGTGGCGCGATCACGGGCCGCTCGGTAGGTGTCCGGCCCGGTGATGTGTCCGATCCTGCGGCGGCCGTGCGACACCAGGTGTTCGGCGGCGAGCCGGGCGCCACCCTCGTCGTCGGCGACGATCGACAGGTCGTTCGGATCGGTCGACTCGGCGTAGGCGTAGACCACCGGGACCGGGATGTCCTGTGTCAACGACGAGCGCAGGTCGTTGCTGTCGCCGACCACGATGAACCCGTCGACCTGGCGGGCGAGCAGGGTGCGGATGTAGTGCTGCCGTCGGATCGCGTCGCCACGGGCGTCGCAGAGCAGCACGGACATCTGTCCGTTGCCGAGGGCGTTCTCGGCGCCGAGCAGGATGGGTATGGCGAACCGGCCACCGAGTTCGTCGGTGAGCAGCCCGACGGTGCGGGTGCGCCCGGAGATCAGACCGCGGGCCAGCACGTTCGGCTGGAACGACAGCTCGGCGGCGGCCCGCAGGACCCGTTCCCGGGTTTCCGGCGCGACCTCGGCGCGGCTGTTGAGTGCCTTGGACGCGGTGGCCACGGAGGTGCCGGCGCGGTTCGCCACGTCGCTCAACGTCACTGACTGGGATCGTCGTCGGCCCACCGAAAGCCTTTCGCAAACATTTCAGGGGTGAATGGCGGGTGCCTGCTGCCCGTGCTCCCCGCAAGCGTAGTGCGCACGCTGGCTCCGGGGAAGGTGGCGAAGCTGTCGAGGGCGGTAGATCGTCACGCCCGCGACGACGAGCCGAAACGGTTTTCGGAGCGGATGCGACCACAGGTTGTTTCGCTCTGGTGAACCCATTGACACGGCCGTGATCCACCCGGAACCATCAGCGACAGTCCACTGCTCCTGCGTCGTCGTCGTGAGTTCTCATGACAACGATGTCAGGCGGCTCCGAGGAATCCACCACGATGGACCGCAGCCACGGTCCACTCTGCCCAGACGTTCGACGTACTCGACCCGGTTCGAGGCGAAAGGCCCTGCCCCTATGTCGCAACCCCCCATCGCGCGCCTCCTGTCCCCCCGACTGATCGCCGCGACAACCGCGGTCCTGCTGCCGGTGGGCCTGCTCGTCGGCGCGCCCCTGGCCAGCGCCGCGCCGACCACCGCGCCGCCCGGCACCTTCAGCTCCTCGTTCGAGTCGGCCGACCCGCAACCCTCCGCGAGCACCGTCGAGGTCGACCAGAGTGGAAAGCCGGTCCAGGCGAACCTGAGCGGATCGAGCCGCAGGGTACTGCCCGGCAGCCTGCTCGGTCAGGTCCAGGCGGTGACCGCGAGCGCCGAGAACCCGCCGAACGAGACCGCCGCGAAGCTCACCGACGGCGATCCGTCGACCAAGTGGCTGGCGCGCAACCGGACCGGCTGGGTGACCTACCAGCTGACCAAGCCGACGGCCGTGGTGCGGTACGCGCTGACCTCCGGGGACGACGCTCCGACCCGTGACCCCAGGGACTTCACCGTGCAGGGGTCCACCGACGGCAGCACCTGGGTCGACCTGAACAGGCAGACCGAGCAGAGCTTCCCTCGGCGGTTCGCCACGAAGACCTACAGCCTCACCAACACGACCGCCTACGGCTACTACCGGCTGAACATCACCGCGAACTCCGGTGACCCCCTCGTGCAGCTCGCCGGCTGGGACATCAGCGACGGCTCCAACGTCCGACCGCCGGCCGCTCCCATGGTCAGCGTCGTCGGCACCGGTCCGTCCGGCGGCTACACCACGAAGCCGGGGGCCGGCTTCACCGGACTGACTTCGCTCCGGTACGCGGGCGGCGCCGAGGACGATGGCCGTTCGTACGCGACCAACCGGCTGTTCGACGTCAACATCCCGGTCGGGCCGAAGACCCGGCTCTCCTACAAGATCTTCCCGGAGTACACCGGCGAGGACCCGCAGTATCCGTCCACCTTCGCGGCAGTCGACCTGCACTTCACCGACGGCAGCTACCTGAGCGGCCTCTCGCCCGTCGACCAGCACGGCTACGCGCTCACCCCGGACGGGCAGGGTGCGTCGAAGGTGCTCTACGCCGACCAGTGGAACGCGGTGCAGGCCGACATCGGCGCGGTCGCACGCGGCAGGACGATCGACCGCATCCTGCTCGCCTACGACAACCCGCAGGCGACGGCGGACACCCGGTTCCAGGGCTGGCTCGACGACGTCGCGGTGACCGCCTCGCCGGCGTCCATCGACGGTTCGCGGCTCACCAACTACGTCGACACCCGGCGCGGGACCAACTCGACCGGTGGGTTCTCGCGCGGCAACAACCTGCCGATCACCTCGGTGCCGAACGGCTTCAACTTCTTCACCCCGGTGACCGACGCGACGTCCGACTCGTGGGAGTACCAGTACCACCGGGTCAACAACGCCGCCAACCTGCCCACCCTGCAGGGCCTCGCGATCTCGCACGAGCCGAGCCCGTGGATGGGTGACCGCAACCAGATGTCGGTCATGCCGGTGGCGGGCGACGGCCCCCTCACCGGGCCGCCCAGCAGCCGGGCGCTCGCCTTCAACCACGACGACGAGACGGCCCAGCCGGACCTCTACCGGGTCGCGCTGCAGAACGGCCTCACCGCCGAGATGTCGCCCACCGACCATGCCGGGATCATGCGGTTCACCTTCCCGTCCGGGCCGGCGACCGGAAGCCTGGTCTTCTACAACGGCACGTTCACCATCGGCGCCGACGGCACGTTCACCGGCTGGGTCGATAACGGAAGTGGCCTGTCGGCCGGTCGTAGCCGGATGTTCGTGTCCGGCACGTTCGACCGGGCGCCCACGGCGTCCTCCGCGACGGCCGCCACCTTCGACATCTCCGCGAACCGCCAGGTGACGATGCGCATCGCGACCTCGTTCCTATCGGTCGACCAGGCGCACCGGAACCTCGACCTGGAGGTCACCGGGAAGAGCTTCGACCAGGTCCGCGCCGCCGCCACCGCCGCGTGGAAAGACCGGCTCGGCCGGGTCGAGGTGCGGGGGGCGGCCGAGACGCAGCTGGTGACGATGTACTCGAACCTGTACCGGCTGAACCTGTACCCGAACTCGCAGTCGGAGAACACCGGCAGCGCCGCCGCGCCGCGCTGGCAGTACGCGAGCCCGGTGTCGGCGCCGACCGGCACGTCGTCCGCCACCCACACCGGCGCGAAGATCGTGGACGGCCAGATCTACGTCAACAACGGCTTCTGGGACACCTACCGCACCGTGTGGCCCGCCTACGCGCTGCTGTACCCGGACGTCGCGGCCAGGATCTCCGACGGGTTCGTCCAGCACTACCGCGACGGCGGCTGGATCGCCCGCTGGTCGTCTCCGGGTTACGCCGACCTGATGACCGGCACCAGCGCGAACGTGGCACTGGCCCAGGCGTACCTCACCGGCGTCAAGCTGCCCGACCCGCTCGCGGCGTACGACGCGGCGGTCAAGGACGCGACCGTCGCCTCCGGGCGCAGCGCGGTGGGCCGCAAGGGCATCGAGACCTCGCTGTTCCTCGGCTACACGCCGACGTCCACCGGAGAGTCGGTGTCGTGGGCGCTGGAAGGCTTCATCAACGACTACGGCATCGGCAACATGGGCGCGGCCCTGGCCAAGGACCCGGCCACGCCGAAGTCGGAGCGCCAGCGGCTCAAGGACGAGTCACGGTACTTCCTGGAGCGCGCCCGCAACTACGTCCACCTCTTCGACCCGAAGACGAAGCTCTTCCAGGGCCGGGACGCGTCCGGCAACTTCCTCGCCGGTGACCCGCTGGACTGGGGCGGCGTCTACACCGAGACCAACGGGTGGAACTTCGCGTTCACCGCCCAGCAGGACGGCCAGGGACTGGCCAACCTGCACGGCGGGCAGAAGGCGCTGCGCGACAAGCTCGACCAGTTCTTCGCCACCCCGGAGAACGCCGACCGACCCGGCGGGTACGGCGGCACGATCCACGAGATGCTCGAGGCGCGCGCGGTGCGGATGGGACAGCTCGGCATGAGCAACCAGCCGTCGCACCACATCCCGTACATGTACAACTTCGCCGGCGCGCCGGCGAAGACGCAGGCGGCGGTACGGGAGATCCTGCAGCGCCTCTACGTCGGCAGCGAGATCGGCCAGGGCTACCTGGGCGACGAGGACAACGGCGAGATGTCGTCCTGGTACATCCTCAGCTCGCTGGGCATCTACCCGCTGCAGGCCGGATCGTCCCACTGGGCCATCGGCTCGCCGCAGTTCACAAAGATGACCGTCCACCGCACGAGCGGCGACATCGTCGTCAACGCGCCGGACAACAGCACCAAGAACGTCTACGTGCAGGGCGTCACGGTCAACGGGAAGAAGCAGCGCGAGCTGTCCGTCGACGTGAGCGCGTTCGCCAAGGGCGGCACGATCGACTTCCAGATGGGCCCCAAGCCGTCGTCCTGGGGCAGCGGCAAGAACGACGCGCCGCCGTCGCTGACCAGGGGCGACAAGGCGCCCAAGCCGCTGCAGGACGTCACCGGCCCCGGTCTCGGCACCGCCAACGCGACGGGCGGCCAGGACGCGTCGAAGCTGTTCGACGACTCGTCGACCACGCAGCTGACGTTCACCACCGCGACGCCGCAGGTCAGCTGGGCCTCCCGTGGCGCCAGGCAGAAGCCGAGCCACTACACCCTCACCTCCGGTGCCAGTGCGGGCGATCCGGCGGACTGGCGGTTGCAGGGCTCCAATGACGGCATCACCTGGAGCACCGTCGACTCCCGCAAGGGCGAGGCGTTCCGGTGGCGCAACCAGACCCGTCCGTTCACCATCGACAGGCCGGGACGGTACGCCCAGTTCCGTCTCGTCGTCAGCAGGACCGCCGGCGCCGCGCAGGCCAACCTCGCCGAGATCGAGTTGCTCGCCGGAGGCGACTTCGAGATTGGTGGCGGCGACATCACGGTGACCGCCGCGGGCAGCGTGCACGCGACGTCCGGCGCACCCGTCTCGGTGCCACTGGCCTCCGTCACCGGGGGTACCGCCAGCGGCTACCGGGCCACGATCGACTGGGGTGACGGCTCACCGACCACCGAGGGCACCCTGACGTTGAGCTCGCGGGCCGTCTACAGCGTCAGCGGCTCGCACACGTACGCCACGCCGGGTCACCACCAGGCGAGCGTCACGGTGACCGACGGCACCGGCCAGGGCTCGGTCACGGTCGGCGTCGACGTGGCCTACGCGCCGAGCTCCGGCCTCACCGCGGCGTTCGACACCGTCTGCATCGGTGACGAGGGCGCCCTCGCGGCGAACTGCGACGCCAAGTCGTGGGCGTACTCGCGGGCCGCCCTGACGGCGGCCGGCGTGACCCAGGGCCAGCGGCACCAGGTGCCCGGAACGGACCTGCAGTTCACCTTGCCGGTGGTCCCGGCGGGGCAGCCGGACAACACCACCGGCAACGGCAGGACGGTCGTTCTCGACCTGCCGACCGACGCCCGGAGCATCTCGTTCATCGGCGCCGGCACGCAGGGCAATCAGAACAGCACCGGCACGGCGACGTTCAGCGACGGCAGCACGGCCAGCATCCCGATCCAGATGAGTGACTGGACGCTGGGCGGCAACGCCAACGGCACTCCGTCGTACGGCAACATCGTCGTCGCCAAGGCCGCGTACCGGTTGAGCGGCACGAGCCGGGACGGCGCGCAGCCGTTCCTGTTCGCCACCGCGCCGTACCAGATCCCGGCGGGCAAGACGCTCGTCTCGGTGACCCTGCCGACGCAGACCGGCGACCCCGGCTCGGCGGGCCGGATCCACGTGTTCGCCGTCGCGAACGACGGCACTCCGGCCGCCGCGCTGGTGACCACCGCCCCGAGCGACCAGACGGCCGACGCCGGGCAGGTCCTCGCGGCCACGCTCGGCTCGGTGAGCGGCGGCGTTCCCGGCACGACGGGCTTCCACGCCCGGGTGCAGTGGGGCGACGGCACGGTTCCGGACGACGTCACGGTCGGCCCGGACGGCGCGCTGAGCGGACGGCACACCTATGCGCAGGAGGGCACCTACACGGTGCACGTCACCGCGTGGGACACGTCGTCGAGCAGCACCGCGACCTTCACGGTGACCGTGGCGCGGGGCGGACTCCAGCCGGCGATCGCGGTGTCGACGTCGGCCACCGTGACAACCGGTGACGCGGTCACCGTCAACGGCAGCGGGTTCGCGGCCGGTGAGCAGGTGACCGTGACTCTCGGCACCAGTCCGGCGCGGACCGTCAAGGTCGCGGCGTCCGCGGCGGGAGCGGTACGCGCCTCCGTCGCGACGTCCGGTGACGCCGAGCCCGGCCGGTACTCCGTCACCGCCACCGGCGCGTCCTCCCGGACGCCGGCGACGGCCACCGTCCAGGTGACCGGTCAGCAGGAGAAGCCGACCTACGATCCGCAGGCGGCGCTGACGACCACCGCGGGACCGCACGGTACGTCGATCACGGTCGACGGCGCCGGGTTCGCTCCGAACGAGGCGGTCACGGTCAGCTTCGGTGACGGCCTCGCGGTCAGCACCGTGCGCGCGAATGGTGACGGTGTCATCGCCGGTGCGACGGTCAGCGTCCCCGGGGCGGCGAAGGCCGGCTCGACCGTGATCACGCTGGCGGGGGCCGAGTCGGTGACGCGGGTCGCGCTGCCCTTCACCGTCACGAACTGAGTCGGCGGTAGCGGTAGCGCGCGGGGCGGGCCGGATCACGGCCCGCCCCGCGCGCTGCTAGCGTCGACCATGACCCCGCCCGGCGGGGGCGTCCGGGCCGGTGACCGTCGTCACTGACTCGACCGCCGACACGCCGATACCCGAGATGTGGGGTGTGACAACGGCGTCGTCCCTATATATGGTGTCGACGCAGCTGGTTCGGCCGCTCGTCTGCAGTGGTCGAGGCAAGAGGGAACCCGGTGGAATTCCGGGACTGCCCCGCAGCGGTGAGTGGGAACGACCGCCGTCATCAGCACTGGGCCGCCAAGCGGCCTGGGAAGCGACGGCCAGTAGGAGACCGGCGAGCCCGGTCGTGCCCACGAGTCCGAAGACCTGCCAGCGCGCCGTGCACCCGCACCCGGGTGGGCGGCGGCCCGACGCCGCGTGGGACGGCCGACGCCCCCTGACCCACGCCCGGCGTGGCGTCCGCCGGTGTCTGTCTCCTCGCGTCCGAGGGCCATCAGGTCTCGAACTCGCGAGGAGTGAGTGGTGACAGTCACCCAGGTGGTCCCGACCGGCGGCGACACCGACCTGCCGGGCCGGCGGCGGACGCAGATGCACGTCCGCAAGCGCGACGGCGCCAGCGAACCGGTGGACGTCAACAAGATCGTCCGCGCGGTCGAGCGGTGGACCGACGACCTGACCGACGTCGACCCGCTGCGGGTGGCGACCCGGACGATCAGCGGCCTCTACGACGGCGCGACCACCGCGGAGCTGGACCGGCTGTCCATCCAGACCGCGGCCGAGATGATCGGCGAGGAGCCGCAGTACTCGCGGCTGGCCGCCCGGCTTCTGGCCGGCTACGTCGACAAGGAGGTGCACCGGCAGGGCATCACCTCGTTCAGCACGGCGATCCGGATGGGCCATGCCGAGGGACTGATCGGAGACGAGACCGCCGCCTTCGTCGCCGCGCACGGCCGGACGCTCGACGACGCCGTCGACCCGGACGGCGACCTGCGGTTCGAGTACTTCGGCCTGCGCACGGTGTACGACCGGTACCTGCTGCGCCACCCGACCAGCCGGCTGGTGCTGGAGACGCCGCAGTACTGGCTGCTGCGGGTGGCCTGCGGGCTGTCCCGTACGCCGGACGAGGCGGTCGACTTCTACCGGCTGATGTCCAGCCTGGCCTACCTGCCCAGTTCGCCGACGCTGTTCAACTCCGGCACCCGGCACACCCAGATGTCCTCCTGCTACCTGGTCGACTCCCCGCGCGACGAGCTGGACTCGATCTACCAGCGGTACGCGCAGGTCGCCAACCTGTCCAAGTTCGCCGGCGGCATCGGCATCGCGTACTCCCGGGTCCGGTCCCGGGGCGCGCTGATCCGCGGCACGAACGGGCAGTCCAATGGGATCGTGCCGTGGCTGCGCACGCTGGACGCGAGCGTCGCCGCGGTCAACCAGGGCGGCCGGCGCAAGGGCGCGGCGTGTGTCTACCTGGAGCCGTGGCACCCGGACATCGAGGAGTTCCTGCAACTGCGGGACAACACCGGCGAGGACGCCCGGCGCACCCACAACCTCAACCTGGCCAACTGGATCCCCGACGAGTTCATGCGCCGGGTCGAGGCCGACGAGGTGTGGTCGCTGTTCGACCCGAACGAGGTGCCGGAACTGCCCGACCTGTGGGGCGAGCGGTTCGACGTCGCGTACCGGGAGGCCGAGGCGCAGGGCCGCTACGTGCGGCAGGTCCCGGCGCGGGAGCTGTACGGGAAGATGATGCGCACCCTGGCGCAGACCGGCAACGGGTGGATGACCTTCAAGGACGCCGCCAACCGGCTGTGCAACCAGACCGCCGAACCGGGCAACGTGGTGCACCTGTCCAACCTCTGCACCGAGATCATCGAGGTGTCCAGCGACGCCGAGACCGCGGTGTGCAACCTCGGCTCGGTGAACCTCGCCGCCCACGTCACCGACGGCGTCATCGACTGGCAGCGACTGCGCGCCACGGTCCGTACCGCGGTCACGTTCCTCGACCGGGTCATCGACATCAACTACTACCCGACCGCGCAGGCGGCGGCGAGCAACCCCCGCTGGCGGCCGGTCGGGCTCGGGCTGATGGGCCTGCAGGACGTGTTCTTCGCGCTGCGGTTGCCGTTCGACTCGCCGGCCGCGCGGGAGTTGTCCACCCGGGTCAGCGAGGAGTTGTACCTGACCGCCCTGGAGACCTCCGCCGATCTGGCGCGGCGCTTCGGCGCGCACCCGGCGTACGGGCAGACGCGGGCGGCGCGGGGGCAGTTGCAGCCCGACCTGTGGGGCGTCCAGGGGACGCAGACCGACCGGTGGACCGCGTTGCGGGAGCGGGTCGAGGCGTACGGGCTGCGCAACTCACTGCTGGTGGCGGTCGCCCCGACCGCGACCATCGCCTCGATCGCCGGTTGTTACGAGTGCGTCGAGCCGCAGGTGTCCAACCTGTTCAAGCGCGAGACCCTGTCGGGGGAGTTTCTCCAGGTCAACACCGCTCTGGTACGCGAGCTGAAGTCCCGTGGCCTGTGGACCGAGCCCGTCCGGTCGGCGATCAAGCGCGCCGAGGGGTCGGTGCAGGACATCGCGGAGCTACCGGCCGCCGTGCGGGAGTTGTTCCGCACCGCGTGGGAGCTGCCGCAGCGGGCGCTGATCGACCTGGCCGCGGCTCGCGCGCCGTTCATCGACCAGTCGCAGTCGCTGAACCTGTTCCTGGCCTCGCCGACCATCGGCAAGCTCTCCTCGATGTACCTGTACGCCTGGAAGGCCGGGCTGAAGACGACCTACTACCTGCGGTCCCGCCCGGCCACCCGGATCCAGCAGGCCACCGTCGCACCCGCCACCGTCGCCCTCGCCGTACCCGTGGCGACCGACCCGGAGGCGCTGGCCTGCTCCCTGGAGAACCCCGAGTCGTGCGAGGCCTGCCAGTGACCGCCGCCGACACCACCACCGACACGAGGACCACGCACATGCTGCTCGACCCCGGGATGGACCTCACCCTCCGCCCGATGCGCTACCCGCACTTCTTCGACCGGTTCCGCGACGCCATCCGCAACACCTGGACGGTCGAGGAGGTCGACCTGCACGCCGACCTCGCCGACCTCGACAAGCTCTCCCCCGCGGAGCGGCACCTGGTCAGCCGGCTGGTCGCGTTCTTCGCCACCGGCGACACCATCGTCGCCAACAACCTCGTGCTCAACCTCTACCAGCACGTCAACAGCCCGGAGGGTCGCCTCTACCTGTCCCGGCAGCTGTTCGAGGAGGCGGTGCACGTCCAGTTCTATCTGAACCTGCTCGACACGTACGTGCCCGACGAGAGCGAGCGGTTCGCCGCCTTCGCCGCCATCGAGAACATCCCCTCGATCCGCCGTAAGGCCGACTTCTGCTTCCGCTGGATCGACTCGCTGAGCGAACTCCGCGAGCTGCGTTCGCGCGAGGACCGGCGGAGGTTCCTGCTCAACCTGATCTGCTTCGCCGCCTGCATCGAAGGACTGTTCTTCTACGGCGCGTTCGCGTACGTCTATTTCCTGCGCTCTCGCGGCCTGCTCCACGGTCTCGCCTCCGGCACCAACTGGGTGTTCCGGGACGAGTCCATGCACATGGCCTTCGCGTTCGACGTCGTCGACACCGTGCGCGGCGAGGAACCCGACCTGTTCGACGGCGACCTCGCCGGGCAGGTCCGCCAGATGCTCACCGAGGCCGTCGAGTGCGAGGTCCAGTTCGCCGAGGACCTGCTCGGCCACGGGGTGCCCGGCCTGACGCTGGCCGACATGCGGGAGTACCTCCAGCACGTCGCCGACCGGCGTCTGGCCCAGCTCGGGATCGCGCCGCACTACGGGTCGGCCAACCCCTTCGCCTTCATGGAGTTGCAGGACGTGCAGGAGCTGTCCAACTTCTTCGAGCGGCGGGTGTCGGCGTACCAGGTCGGGGTCAGCGGCACCGTCGCGTTCGACGACGACTTCTAGAACACCGCCGGGGGCGACGGGGGCCGGTCGTCGCCCCCCGGCGGTGCGTCAGGTCCGGCTGGCGCAGCCGACACACCTGCTCGCTGAGGGGCGGGCGGCGAGTCGTTCGGCGGGAATCGGGCGGGAGCATCGTTCACACACGCCGTAGGTGCCGGCCTCGACCCGTCGCAGAGCGACGTCGAGTTCGGAGAGGCGTCGGCGCGTCGCGTCCAGGACGGCGGTGAGCTGGGCCCGTTCGAACGCAATGGTGCTGCCCTCGGGGTCGTGCTCATCGTCGGCGTTGGACGACCGGGAGGCCTCGAAGAGGCTCCGCAGATCGCTGTCCAACGCTTCGGCCTGGGCCCGGCTCTGGTCTCGTAGGTGGAGCAGTTCCGCGCGGATCGAGCTGAAATCCCTGTTCATGGCCGCTCAACCGTACTGCGGGTGGCCCAGGTCGGCCGGGCGGACGCCTGGGCGGTGGCTGTCCCGCTACATGAAGTTGCGGGTGTGCAGGGCGGAGAGCGCCGCCGCCTCGTCGGGCCGGAAGCCCAGCCGTACCAGCCGGCGCTGCCGGCCCTGATCCATCACGTGCTGCAGCTTCTGCACCCGCTCGAAGCCGGCGGACACGTCGTCTGGGTGCCAGCCACCGGCCGCGAGGACCACCAGCGCGTCGAACACGTCCGCGTTGAGCCCCGCGGTGTCGACGAGCGCGTCGTGGCGGCGGTGGATGGCCGCGCGGAGCCGGTCCCGCAGCAGGGGGTCCACGGTCGCCTGGTGCTCGAGGTGTGCCATGCCGAACACCACGTGCCGTCGCTCGTCCTGCATCGCCAGCCAGCAGACGCGACGGGTCACCGGGTCCGGTGCGTTCTGCTCCAGGAACGAGAGCAGGTCGACGAAGCTGCCCTCCCCGAGTACGGAGAGCAGGAACGAGGCCAACGCGAAGTCGGACTCGGCGACGAGTGTGAAGAGCGACTGCCGACCGCCGGCCGACGACGTGCCCAGCTCGGCGCCCCGGAGCAACGCTCGCCGGCCGAACACCTCCATGTGCCGGGCCTCGTCGGCCATCTGCACCGCGAGGAGCTGCATCACCTCACGGAAGTGCGGATGTATCCGCCCGACGAACCGTGCCGGCACGACGAGCGCGGCCTGCTCGTTCTCGACAAGGTAGGTCATCACCTGCACCACCGCCGCCTCGACGTCGGCCGGCAGCGCGAACGCGTCGTCCCACGGCACCGCGGTCTCCGGGTCCCACTGCCGCGCCGCCGCCTGCGCGTACAGCTTGGGGGCGACGTCGGCCCACACCAGATCGCGGTCGTCCAGGTCGAACCGGGCCTCGGGGCCGCCGGATTCCAGCAGCGCACCGCGGGCGCCGAGCCCCCACCGTGGCGGCGGGTGCCTGCTGAGCGCCGAGGGCAGGGCGGGCCCGGCCCGCTCCGCGCCGAACCAGCGGGCGTCGTCCGCCGTGCCGCGGACGACCACCGCGACCAGTTCGCTCCGGTCGGCCGGATCCGGCCATTCGAGCCGGTGACCCCGGCTCCGGCACCAGGCGGGCAGGTGCACCGGCAGGGCGGGGTCGAGGCCGGAGACCGCCAGCCGGCCGCCGGGCGGTAGCGAGGCGAGTGCGCGTTGCACCAGCAGGTGCGCGCCCCGGTCGAAGCCCAGACCCCCGAGGTGGATCTCGGCGTCGGCCGCCGGCGCGCCGCTCACGGCCGGTAGTCCGCGGCGGTCACCCGCCCGTCGGCCGCGTAGAACCCGCTGGCGTCGACCGCCCGGGCGAGGGCGTCGTACCCCGTGGTGCGGCCGTCCTCCCAGGCGGTCAGCCCTTCGAGGTCGAGCAACGGGCGTACCTCCGGGTCGGCGTAGGACATGCCACGCAGCAGCGTGCCGAAGAGCCGGACCCCGGCGGACTCCGGATCGCGCACCGTCATGTTGCAGTGGTCGTATCGTGCGGTCTGCGCGACGATCCGGGTGCCATCGGGCGGGAGCGTGCCCTCCCGGACGAACGCCAGATGGTTGGCGTCGATCATGCAGGCGGCGTCCACCTCCTTGGCCACGAGGGCCCGGGCGGCGTCGCGCTCACCGCCGATGTGATCGCCGTGCAACCCGACGCCGACGTCGAACCGGCGCACGTCGACCTCGACCCCGGCGGCCGCGAGGTGCCCGAGCGGGATCAGCGTCGCCTGTGGACTGTCCATCGCGCCGACGGCGACGAGCGAGCCGGACAGGTCCTCGACCTGTCGGACGGGTGAGTCGGCGCGCACCACCACGACCGAGGTGAGGTCCCGGTCGGTGTCGCGCATGGTGAGGGCGCTCACCGTGCCGCCGCTGGCCGCCGCCAACCGTTCGGCCCGCAGCCAGGCGAGCGGTGAGTTCCACGCCGCGTCGATCCGCCCGGCTACGAGATCGTCGACCTGCCGCTCGTAGTGCGAGTAGAGGACGAAGTCGAAGTCCAGGCCACGCCCTCGCAACCAGGCGCGGAAGCCCTCCCAGATGGTCACCACCTTGGGGTCGTACGCGACCGCGCCCATCAGGACAGTGGGTGCCGCCATCAGCGGTTGACCTCGTCGAGCAGCGGCAGCCCGGTGGCGACTCGGCCGACGAAGTCGTGCAGGGCGTCGGTGGTGGGTGCCATCGCCCGGGCCGCGCGGGAGTCGCGGAATCGGCGTTCGAGGCCCAACTCCTTGCGGAAGGCGCTGCCGCCGCAGAGCTGCATCGCGCCGTCGGTCACCTCGGCGGCCGTCTCGCCGGCGAGCGCCTTGACCTGCAACACCCGCAGCGTCGCGTCCTCCCGGCCGGTCTCCAGCGCGGTCAGGGTGTCGCCGAGGAAGGCGCGCAGGGCGTCGGTGCGGATCTTCAGCTGGGCGTAGCCGCGCCGGGTGACCGGTGCGTCGCGAAGGGCCGCGCCGGTGTGCGCGAGGGTGGTGCCCGTGAGATGCCGGCCCGCTTCGGCGACGGCGCTGTCCGCGAGGCCGAGGCAGAACGCGGCGTTCAGCACCAGGAACCAGGGGAGGACCGCGCCGAGCGCGGTGTCGAGGCCGGCGCCGTCGGCGGCCAGCATCGCGCTGGCGGGGACGCGGACCCCGTCGGCGGTCATCGGCCGGGAGCCGTTGCCGCGCAGGCCGAGCCCATCGAAGTCGCCGGCGATGCTGAGGCCGGCGCTGCCGGCGGGAACGAGCCACAGCGTCATCGGACCCGCTCCCGCAGCGAGCGGGAGGCTCGACCAGACGTAGCTGTCCGCCTCACCCGCCGAGGTGACCCAGCTCTTGCGGGCGTCGAGCCGGACCGCGCCGTCGTCCGTCGTCGCGGTGCCGGTCGGCGACCAGAAGTGGCTGCGCGAGCCGAACTCGGAGAACGCCAGGGAGGTCAGGTGTTGACCCGCGCCGATGGCCGCACGGACGTCACGCGGGCCGTGCGCTTCGATGACGGCGGTCGCCGCGTAGTGCATGAGGACGACCATCGCCGTGGAGCCGCACTCGGCGGCCAGTCGTTCGATGACCTCCGCGACGGTGCGCAGACCCTGGCCGCCGCCACCGACCTCGGTCGAGGAGGCCAGGCCGAGCAGGCCAGCCGCGGCGAGGGCGTCCACGCTCTGTCGAGGGAAGGTGCCGTCCCGGTCGACGAGCGCGGCCTGAGGGCGGATCACGTCGTCAATGAGCGTGCCGAGCGTCGTCAGGTGGTCGGTGTTGGGGCGGGCTTTGTCGACACTGGCTGTCATGGGAATGTCCCCTTCGGCCGGACCGATGGCACCGCCGTCGAGGCTATCCCAGTCGAGCATCGCGAGGCGAGGGCGTCGGATGGCCGACATGGGCGCGAACCGCTCGCGTGGTCCTGTCGGCGAGGATGACCGGCGTCGGGCGGCCGCTCACCGTCCGGCGCGGGCGTCCTCGCGGTGCGGCCGGCCGTGCCCGTCATCCCGGTCGATCCGCAGCTCCCGTTCCAACTCGGCGATCACCGCGCGCAGATCGTCGAGCCGTTGGCTGATCGCGATGCGGTCCACCTCGTCCGGTACGCCGTCGCCGTCCTCGTCGTACCCCGGGGCCAGGCGTTCGGTCATCTCCAGCCGGCGTGCCTCCTCCATCGAGTTGACGATCACCGCGATGAGGATGTTGAGCAGCAGGTTGACCGTGATGACCACGTAGCTGACGTAGTAGAGCAGCGTCCACGGCGAAATCGTCATGCCCTGCTGGATGAGGTCCGGCAACGTCTCCAGGGAGAGCAGCACGAACAACGTCAGCAGGGACCGGCCGATGTCGCCGTACTGGTCGGGAAATCTGCTTCCGAAGATCAGCCAACCGGCCATGCCGTACACGTAGAGCGTCACCACGGCCAGCGCGAGGAAACCACCGACGCCCGGCAGGCTGCGCCACAGGGCGGAGACGATGGTACGAAGGCCCGGGGAGAAACGCACCAACCTGACCATCCGGGCGACCCGCACCACCCGCAGCAGCGCCGGATCGCCGTGCAGGCCCGGAATGAAGATCGCCGCGATCACGGCGAAGTCGAAGACGTTCCAGCCGTGCCGGAAGAAGTCCTGCGGGCGACGGCCGTAGGCGGCCAGCCGAATGCCGATCTCGACGACGAAGACGGCTCGGAAGAGCAACTCCAGCCAGTGCAGCACGGTGCCCGCCACGGTCAGGCCCCGGTACGTCTCCAGGCCGAGGACGATCCCGTTGGCGAGGATGACGGCGACGATGCCGATCTCGAAGGGGCGCGACCGGGCGAGCCGACCGCAGGCGTCGACCAGTCTGGACCGGCCGGGCGCGGGCGCCGCCGGCTCACCCCGCGGGACGGGTACGCGTGCGCCACTCACCAGTAGCCCGGCCCGATGGTGCGTGCGGAGGCCGCCGGTCGGGCCCACCTCCGGCCGGCGTCGTGGCGGTGCGGGCGGCGTGCGGGCATGTCCATCACCCTAACCAAGCGCCCGACCCGTGACCGACGGTCTCCCGCTCGGCCGCGGGTGGGGTGACCGCGCGGCGCGTCAATGGTGGCCGGTCCGTTCCGGAGTGACCGGGGCTCCGAAGAACGTGGCGAACGGATCCACGAACCTCGGATGGGCCCGGTTCACGGCGTCGTGGCCGCTGCGGGGAATCACCAGGGTCCGGGCTCGGGGCAACACGCTGGCCAGGGCCTCGTTGAGGTCGACGTAGTAGGGCGGGCTGTCGGCGCCGCAGGCGAGCAGCACCTCGGCGGTGACGCCTTCCCATCGGCTGGCCGGGCCGTCGTGCGCCCGGATCAGGGCTGACTCGTCCAGGGTCATCGGCAGCAGGTCGGCCATCGTCCGCCCGATCGGCGTACGCACGAACGCGCGGACGATGGCCAGCCGTACGCCGAACGGGAGTTTCGCCGCCGCCATCTGCGGATTGATGCCGGCGGCCGTGATGGCGAGGCTCCGGGCGATGTCGCCGGACCGCAGCGCCTCCTGTGCGGGGTCGAGCCACGCGGTGGGGAAGCCGCCGTCGATGGAGACCGCGGCGTCGTAGACGGCGAGCCGGTCGATCGGCAGTCGGAGCGCCGCCTGGAGCGCGATGAAGCCGCCGGAGCTGTGGCCGATGACGTTTCCGGACCCGGTGTGCTCCAGCACCACGGCGAGGTCGTCGATGTCCTGCTCGAAGGTGTATGGCGTCGACCTGGGCGGGGCGTCCGCCCGCCCCCGCCGGTTGTAGAGGTGCACGGTGAACCGGTCGGCGAGCGCCGTGGCGAGCCGTCGGTACATGTCGATGGTGATCCCGCCGCCGTGCACCACGATGATCCCGGGCCCGTTGCCCGTCGAGTGCAGCACGATGTTCGCGCCGTCCCGTGCCGTGATCCGCTCCATCGCCAGCCCACCTCCCGTGATTGAACTGCGAACGACGTTTGCAGTTTACAGTAGATCCGTGAGCGACGCACCCACGAGAGCCGGCGACGGCGGTTCCGACCGGCAGCCGATCTGGGCCAGACCCGAACGCGGCAGCCGCGGTCCCGCCCCGGCACACAGTCGCGACGCCATCGTCGCGGCCGCCATCGCATTGGCGGACAAGGAAGGACTCGCGGCGGTGTCGATGCGGGCCGTCGCCACCGCGCTGGGCACCGGGGCCGGGTCGCTCTACCGGTACCTGTCGTCCCGGGACGACTTGCTGGACCTGATGACCGATCGGGTGGTGGGGGAGTTGCGGCCGTACCCGCGGGCGGAGGGCGCCTGGCTGGACGGGATGCTGCTGCTGGCCCGCCGGCAGTTGGCGCTGCACCGCCGCCACCCGTGGCTGACCGACGTGATTCACCGACCGTCCGGCATCGGCCCCGAGAGCCTGGCCTGGTTCGACACCTGCCTCCGGATCCTGGAGCCCGTCGGCTGCGCCGTCACCTCAAAGTTCGAGGCGATCGCGATGGTGACCGGCGTGGTGAGCCTCTTCGCGCGCAGCGAGGCCACGGCCGGGTCCTTCACCTTCGCCGGCACCGACCTCGCGGCGTACCCGCACCTGGTCGCGGCGTTCGGTCAGCCCTCGCCACCAGCGCCCCGGACAGACCTTTTCGAGCGGGCCCTGCGCGGCCTGCTGACCGGTCTGCTCCTCGCCGAGCCCGCTGCGTAATCGACCACGCCCTGCCGTCCGGTGTGGGCGGAGCGCGCCGGCGGGCGGCGGGTACGGACACCCGTCGCCCGCCCGGCTTGCCGGTCGGCTCGGCCGACGGTCAGGCCTGCGCGGCCCGGATCGCGTCGTGCAGCGGGGTGCTCGGCCTTCCGATCAGCCGGCTGAGATCGTCGCTGTCGGTCACCAGCTCACCGATGGCGATCGAGCGGTCGAGCGCGGCGACGAACCCGGCGGTGCCGGCGTCGAGCCCGACGTTCTCCAGGGCCGAGGCCAGCTCGGTGGCCGACAGGTCCTGGTGTCAGCGGCCTTCTCCGGGGTGCGGACGATGGCGGCGATCTCGGCGGCGGATACGCCGGTGTCGAGCAGCTGCTGGATCACCAGGCGGCCCAGGCGGCCGGTGGCGCCGGTGACGGCATAGGTGGGCATGACAACCTCCGGTAGGGTGATGCAAACCTGTAAGCACTTACGAATCTACAGCACATGCTAAGTCGTAACTGTGGGGTAGGCTGGTGAGGTGAGCGACATGCCGGCCCGGGACCCGGCGGGGCCTACCCAGGAACTCGTCAGCGATGTCTTCGCGCGGGGCTGCACCTCCCGCGCGGCCTTCGAGGACGTCACCTCGAAGTGGGCGTCGCTGGCCCTGCTCGCGCTCGGTGAAGGTCGCTACCGGTTCAACGCGCTGCGCCGCCGCATCGACGGGGTCAGCGAGCGGATGCTCTCCCAGACCCTGCAGACCCTGGAACGCGACGGCATGCTCACCCGCGAGGTCCTCACGGCGATCCCGCCGCGTGTCGAATACTCGCTGACGCCCCTCGGCAGCCGGGTCGCGGAGCAGCTTCGCGGCCTCGCCAACCTGCTGGAGGCCTCGGTGCCCGAGCTGCAGACCGCGCGCGACGCCCACGAGCGCGACCGGGGCTAGCGCTTCCGCGGCACACCTGCCGCGTTGATCATCCTGCGGCGGCCGGGTTGTAGCCTCAGCCCTCATGAGCTGGCTGCCTGACGAGTTCGTCCACCCCGTCCACGTGCCCGTGCCCGGCACCGCGCTGCACCTGCGGCCGATCCGCGAGGCGGACACCCCGCTCGACTACCCCGCCGTGATGGGCTCCCAAGAGCGCCTGTGGGAGATCTTCGGCCCGGCCTGGGCCTGGCCCCCGGCGACGATGACCTATGAAGAGGACCGCATCGATCTGCTGCGGCACGAGAAGGAGATAGCCGCGCACGAGTCGTTCAACTACGCGCTGCTGGACGAGGAGGAGACGGCGATCCTGGGCTGCGTCTACATCGACCCGCCCGAGCGCGCCGGCTCCGACGGCGAGGTCTCCTGGTGGGTGGTGGACGATCTTGTCGGCGGCGAGGAGGAGCGCGCGCTCGACGCGCTGGTGCCGCGGTGGATCGCGGCCGACTGGCCCTTCCGTCAGCCCCGCTATTTGGGCCGCGACATCACCTGGCAGGAGTGGCTCGCGCTGCCACGCGCCTCGTGAGCCGTCCGTGACGGTGCCCGCCTGGCCGTCAGGCGTTGAGCGTCTCGCGGGGCGGTACTCCGTAACTGGCGTGGTACCGGGCGGTGAACCTGCTGTGGTTTGCGAACCCCCACCGGCTCGCGATCGCCGACACGGTGTCCCGGCGAGGGTCGGCCAGGAGCAGGTCGTGGTGGGCCCGATCGAGCCGGACCTGCCGCAGGTACGCCATCGGGGTGGTGTCGAGATGACGGCGGAAGGCGAGTTGCACCGCCCGGAGGGAGACCGCCGCGGCGTCCGCGATGTCGGCCGCCGTGATGTCCCGGTCGGCGTGCTCGTCCATGAAGGCGATGGCCCGGCGCAACGTTGCGGTGTTGGCGTCGCGTCGGTCCTGAACGGTCGGATCGGTGACCGCGGTGTTGGGAAAGACGGTGAGCGCCGACGCGGCGAGCATTCGCGCGGCGTTGCCGATCACCAGCGGCTGCGCGCTGGCGATCGGGTTGTTCAGGACGACGTCGCTGACGTAGCTGGTGGTGTTGCGCCACTGTCGGGCGAGGGTCGCCGAGGCCGGGCCGATGTCGGTGAACCGGATCTGACCGGGTCGCCGGCCCGGCGCGGCGGTGGCGACCTGCGAGAGCACCGCGAGGTCCAGCACACAGATCTCCACCTCGCCGGGGTGCCAGCGCACGCTGTATGGCAGGTCGGGCCGGGTGGCGAGAAAGACGTCGCCGGGAGCGAACCGGTGGGCCGTGCCATCACAGGTACGGTCGACCCGGGCGGTGTGGGCGCGGCAGATCACCAATCCGTCGATGGCGCCCACCTCGATGTCGAGGTACGCCGTCTGCCCGGTGGTCGCGACGGCGAACGGCCCGGCGTCGACACGTTTGTGGACGAGCCGGATTCCGTCGTCCCCGCCGCGCATTCGTAGTTCCGTGTTGTACGTCCTGGCCAGGAAGTGGTGGATGGCCGACGGATCTCGGCTGTCGAACCCTCGGGTCTGCACTGGTGACGTCATCCGCTGTCTCCGTCCGGAATGGTGCCGCCGAATGGCGAACCAGGGCCGGCGGCGAGGTCGGGACGTGCCTGCGCGGAGGCGCGTCCCGGCACGCTGCTGCCGGCGGAGCCGTTGCGGTGCCAGTGCCCGCCCGCGCCGTCCAGTTCGGACGGGTGGCGGGACCTGGCGGCGGGGGTGTTCGGGTTGGGAGATCTCGGGGTGAATGGAGCGTTGTGAGCGGGACGGCGGCGGTCGGTCGAGCCAGTGTGGATCGGAGCTGATCTTTTGATTCCCGCTATCGGAATAGCCAATGACGGGAACTCAATCCCTACGATAATCCGCCCGTGTTCCGCTCGCGCTCGTCCGATCCGTTGAGTCGACTTCGCTTTCCGGCTACCGCGTCCGGGGTTCCTGCGTCTACTGGCCTAGCCATGCAGGTTGCACCGGCGGAATTCTTTTCATGATTCCCCGGGGGTCGTAGGGGATGCCGGGCGACTGGCCACGTAGGGGGAGACCATTGGACAGTACCGAATCTGACCGGGTCGTTCGGTTCGCCGTGGCCGAGACGCTCGCGCGGGTGGCGGGCGAGGACAGTCTGGCACTGGGCGAGACGGACGCGTTGCAGAGCCTCGGGAGTGCGCTGCGCGAGGTGCTGCGCCGGGCGCTCGACGACCGGGTGCCGCTCACGACGCCCCAGTTCGTCGACCTGTGCCGCGACCTGCGCCTGAACCGCGACTCCATGGACCTGCTGGGGCACCACCTGCTGACGGCGCTGCTGACCCACCAGGTGGGGCCGGACGCGCTGGTCCGCGTCGGCGCACTCCTCGGCACCGTCCGGCGCTACCTGCCCGCCGGCCGGCAGCCCACGCACCGCAACGGCGGCCCGGTGCCCGGGCGACGCGACGTACGCTCCGACAACAACGTCGTGGGCCGGTACCGGCCGAAGCTGCCGGAACACCTGCCCAGCCCGCCGACCTGGACCTGCACCGGTTGTGGTCGCGACTGGCCCTGTGCCACCAAGCAGAGTCAACTCCTCGCCGAGTTCGGTGGGGCGCGCGCCGCCCTCGCCGTGTACCTCGGCTCCTGCCTCGTCGCCGCCGCGCAGGACCTGCCCACGCTGCCGTTGCCCGGGGCCCGGCTGCGCTTCCTGGGCTGGCTGCCCCGAGCCCGGATTAGAAACGCGCCCTAGGCAAGACCGGTATCGATGCGATGGAATGTCATCCACGCGCCGCATCCCGGGGCTGGCGACCATCGTGCCGATCTCCGCGATCTTCAGCTGGTACGACTACATGCGCTACCAGGGGGTGCTGCGGTCCGCCGACTATCCCGGCTACCTGCACTTTTACGTCAACGGCCGCACCGACGGGGTCTGCGCGGACGTGCTGGCCCGGCTGTGCGCCGACAGCGCCGAGGAAACCGGTGACCACAACCGCTTCTGGGCGCAACGCGACTACCGGCCCGCCGCGGGCCGCGTCCGGACCAGCGTGTTCGTGGCGCACGGCGTCAACGACCTGAACGTCACGACCAACCAGTTCGCCCGCTGGTGGCAGGAATTGGCCGAGCAGGGCGTGCCCCGCAAGCTCTGGCTCTACCAGGCCGGCCACGAGGACCCGTTCGACGTCCGACGCGCCGAGTGGGTCGACTCCCTGCACCGCTGGTTCGACTACTGGTTGCAGGGGCTGCACAACGGGGTCATGGACGAGCCGCGGGTCGACCTGGAGACCGCGCCCGGAACGTGGACGACGCAGCGGGACTGGCCGGCGCCCGGCACCCGGTCGGTCCGGGTCGCCCTCGGCGCCGGGGACGGCGTGACCGGCACCCTCGGCGGGCGCGGCGCCCGGCCGGGCCGCGAGCAGGCGTACGTCGACGAGTCGCTGACCGAGGCCGAGCTGGTCGCCGAGCCGAACACCGCGACGTCCGGGCGGTTGGTCTTCCTCTCCGGAGCGCTCGCGGCGCCGGTACGGATCTCCGGCAGCCCTTCGGTGCGGCTGCGGGTCCGGGTGGACCGGCCGACCACCGAGCTGACCGCCCGGCTGGTCGACTACGGCACCGCCGAGCGGATCCGTTACGACAGCTCGGAGGGCGTGCGGACGCTGAGCACCGAGTCCTGCTGGGGAGCCTCCACGACCGCCGACGACGCCTGCTACCGGGACACCGAGGAGATCACCGGGGTCTCCGACCACGCGGTGCTGACCCGGGGCTGGCTCGACGCCGCCCACCACCGTTCACTGCGGTTCCGCACCCCGCTGCTGCCGGACCGCTGGTACACCGTGACCGTGCCGCTGAACGCGTACGACGCGGTGCTGCCCGCCGGCCACGTGCTCGGGCTGGTGCTCGGCCAGAGCGACCCGGAGTTCACCGAGACCGACGACCGGGACGCCACCGTCCGGGTCGACCTGGGCCGCAGCGAGCTGATCCTCCCGCTCGCCGGTCGGGCCGGGTTGCCCACGGTCGACGTCGCGCCACGGGTGGTCACCGCGCCGGCCGACCCGTCGGCGGCCCGGACCACGCGGGACACCCGGCAGGTGCCCTGACCGGCCGGCCCGTTTCCGGCACCCCACGCTGTCATCGGGTGACCGACCGCAGCGTCGCGCCGCTGACGGCAGCGCCTTCAGTGGGTTTGGGCAGGGTGTTCATCGTGGACCCGTATCCCGTACAACCGCCGTTAACGGCCCTCTCCGAGGCTTCTTGATCAAAGAGTATTCGCTTGATCGAGGAGAGGCTCGCACGTGAGGGACAAGCAACCCGAAGAGGTCGAGCGCGCGCAGCTGTCGCGGCGCAAGCTGGTCAAGTACGCGGGCATCGGCGCGACGCTGGCCGCGGCCAGCCCGTTGGTGGGCGGCGGTGCGGCCTGGGCCGACGAGGAGCGGCGGCCCGGCGACGACAAGAACGACCGGGGTGACTCGAAGGCCCGGGCGTGGCGCGCCGGTGACCACCACGTCCACTCGGAGTACAGCGGTGAGTTCGACACCACGAAGTCGCCGATCGTCTTCCACAAGGGCGCGGACGCGGTCTACCCGATCGTCACCAACGCCATCATGGCCAAGAACTTCGGTCTGACCTGGGCGATGTGCACCGATCACGGTGGACCGACGCACTCGAAGGTGAACATCGAACAGGCGTACCCCGACCTGCTGCGCTCGCGCAAGCTGGTCCCCGAGGTGCTCCAGTTCTGGGGCATGGAGTTCGACGCGCCCTCGCTGGACCATCACACGCTGATGATCCCGCGCCACGACGACGAGGCGAAGCAGCTCTTCGAGCTGGAGAGCCGGTTCGCCAAGTACGACGCGTTCCCCACCGACCCGGCCCGGGACACCGAGGCCAAGATGGTGGAGTTCCTCAAGGTCGCGCGGGGCATGCCGCACAAGCCGCTGGTGATCGCCCACCACGCGTCCCGCTCGGCGCCCGGTCTCGGCGTCTACGGCCAGGACACCCCGCGCGAGTTCCGCAACGGCAACAACGCCGCGCCGGACGTCTACATTGGCTTCGAGGGCGCACCCGGTCACCAGGCCGGTCCGCTCAACGGTGGCGCGCGGGGCGGGTACGGCAACCACCCCACCTACGGCGGCTTCGACCAGATGACCGCGCGGGTCGGCGGGCTGTGGGACTCGCTGCTCGGTGAGGGCCGACGCTGGTGGATCACCGCGACCTCGGACTCGCACGTGCACTGGACGCGCGGCGGCTCGGACTTCTGGCCGGGCGAGTACAGCAAGACCTACGTGCACGCCCGCCAGGACTACGGCGACATCATGGACGGCCTGCGCAACGGCCGGATCTGGGTCACCACCGGCGATCTGATCCGCAGCCTCGACGTCACCGCCAAGTCCCAGGGCAAGACCGCCGAGGTGGGCGAGACCATCACGGTCAGCCGTCGCAACCGCACCGACGTCGACATCGAGATCAAGTTCCGTCCGCTGAACGGCGAGAACGCCAACGGTGACCGGCCCGAGGTCCGCCGGGTCGACCTGATCGTCGGCCAGATCACCGGGCCGAGCGCCAGCCTGGACGCCGACACCAACCCCACCACCAAGGTGGTGGCCCGTTTCGGCCCGCGCGACTGGCGCCGGCAGGGAGCGGACTACGTCATCCGGCACACCCTGCGCAACGTCGAGACCGACACCTACGCGCGGGTCCGCGGCACCAGTACTGACGAGGCCGAGCCGCTCGCCGACGGGCTGGAGAGCCCGTGGGACGACCTGTGGTTCTACTCGAACCCGGTGTTCGTGCACGTGCGCTGACCAGCGCGACAGCGGATCGCGGGTCCGCCGGTACGGCTCGACGCACGACGGTCGGGCGGTGCTGGCGGACCCGCGCCGCTTTCAGCGGCTGGCGGGCGACTCGCCCGGATGTCAGGCGGTGCCGCGGCGGCGGGCCCGGGCGGCGGGTGCCCGACTGCCCGGCTCGGGCGCTGCCCCCGACCGGTTCGGGCCAGGGGCGGCCGGGTCGGGCCGCACCTGCGCGACCACCTCGCATAGGTCGCGCAGCGGGTCGACCGCCTGGGCCGAGCAGGCGACCCGCTGGAGCAGGGCCCGCAGCGTCGCCGACTCGGCCGGCGTGAGCGCCCCCAGAAGGTGCGACTCGACCTGCCGCAGCGCCCGACGCCGCTGCTCCCACGCCGCGCGGCCGGCGGCGGTGACGTCCACCAGCCGGCTGCGCCGGTCGGCCGGGTCCGCCCGACGGGCCACGATCCCGGGGCGTTCCAGGTCGTCGATCAGGTAGGTGAGCACGGTGCGGTCGATGCCGAGTTCCTCAGCGATCGCACCCTGGTTCCGGGCCGGTCCGTTGATCGCGGCGGTGAGCACCTGGTAACCGCGCGGGCCGCCGGGGAAGTCGGCGAGCGCGTGCTCGGCCGCCCGGACGTAGCCACGGAAGACGATCCCGAGCATCCAGCCCAGGTCGTCGTCGAGCGGATCGGGCCGGTCCCGCGTGTCACTGGCACCCGTCATGCGTCGACAATAGCGCAGCACCGCAGACCTTGTTGGCAACAGATGTTCTGTATGGCATAAGGTTGAGGTCATGACGCGTCGTACCGAGGCGTCGCGCGAAACGGAGGCTCCGCAGATGGGCGACTACGGCCACGACCTGGTGTTCGGATCGTTCACCACGCCGGGCAGCGACGATCCGGACCGCACCGTCGGCCTCGCAGTCCTGGCCGAGCAGGTCGGGCTGGACCTGGTCACCTTCCAGGACCACCCGTACCAGCCGAGGTTCCTCGACACCTGGACGCTGCTGAGCTACGTGGCCGCGCGGACCAGTCGGGTGCACCTGTCGGCGAACGTCACCAACCTGCCGCTACGCCCGCCGGCCGTGCTCGCCCGCAGCGTCGCCAGCCTGGACCTGCTCAGCGGCGGCCGGGTCGAGCTCGGCCTCGGCGCGGGCGCGTTCTGGGAGGCCATCGAGGCGATGGGCGGCCGACGGCTGACCCCCGGGCAGGGAGTGCGGGCCCTCGAGGAGGCCATCGACGTCATCCGCCAGCTCTGGGACGCCGAGGCGCGGGGAGGAGTGCGGGTCGACGGCGAGTTCCATCGGGTCGTCGGCGCCAAGCGGGGCCCGGCCCCCGCGCACGCGGTGCCGATCTGGCTGGGCGCGTACAAGCCGCGCATGCTCGAGCTCACCGGCCGCCGGGCCGATGGGTGGCTGCCGTCGCTGGGCTACCTCCAGCCCGGTGATCTGGCCAAGGGCAACGAGATCATCGACGACGCCGCGCGGCAGGCCGGCCGCTCGCCCGGGGACGTCCGCCGGTTGCTCAACATCTCCGGCCAGTTCGCCTCCGCCGGGCGCGGCACGCTGCACGGGCCCACCGAGCAGTGGGCGCGGGAGCTGGCCGAGCTCGCGCTAAGCGACGGCATCAGCGCCTTCATCCTCGGCAGCGACGACCCCGACGACCTGCGCCGGTTCGCCGGTGAGGTGGCGCCCGCCGTCCGCGAGCTGGTCGCCGCCGAGCGCGACCGTGGCTCCGCGCCGGCGCGTTCCCCGGTCACCGAGCCGGCGGCCGTCGTCGAGCCCCCGGCGCGGCCGCGCGTGACAGGCGGCGCGTTCGCCGTCGTG
Organism: Micromonospora sp. NPDC005206; assembly: GCF_040608175.1. Classification (NCBI taxonomy): domain Bacteria; kingdom Bacillati; phylum Actinomycetota; class Actinomycetes; order Micromonosporales; family Micromonosporaceae; genus Micromonospora; species Micromonospora sp. NPDC005206. The sequence continues at coordinate 193,411 of NZ_JBEXHU010000016.1, read as the reverse complement.
CCGACCCCCGACGACGGGCGGCGGCTCAGCGACCAGCGCGTCTGGGACGAGTCGGCCCGGCCGAGCGGGCCCGCGCCCGACCCGACGCGCACCTACACCGCACAGGAGCAGGCGACCGGCCAGCACCTGGTGCAGGTGCACGACGGCCTGCGTGGCGAGCTGGCCCAGATCCACGATCTGATCGAGCAGGTCGCCGCCGGTGAGATCGACGCCGGCATGGCCCGGTCGCACATCAACACGATGACGATGCGACAGAACCGGTGGACGCTCGGCGCCTACTGCGAGTCCTACTGCCGCATCGTCACCACCCACCACACCATCGAGGACCAGGCGCTCTTTCCGCGGCTGCGGCAGGCCGACGCCCGGCTCCGCCCGGTCATCGACCGGCTGGAGCAGGAACACCACGTCATCCACGACGTCCTGGAGGGCGTGGACCGGGCCCTGGTCGCGTACGTCGGGGCGCCGGACGGGTTGGCCGAGCTGCGTGCGGCGGTCAACCTGCTGACCGACGCCCTGCTGTCCCACCTCAGCTACGAGGAGCGCGAGCTGGTCGAGCCGCTGGCCCGGCTGGGGGTGAGCTGACCGCGGCGATCCGGCTGGGCCGGGGGTTGCCCCGACCAATCTGAGAGACTACTTTCGAAACATGTCTCTCAAGAATCCGTTCGGGGATTTCGAGGTCACCGAGCCGCAGGCGCTGCGCGCGCTGGCCCACCCGGTCCGGCTGGCCATCCTCGACCGCCTCCAGCGGCACGGCCCCGCGACCGCCACCGGGCTCTCGCCGCACGTCGGCGCGACGCCGTCGGTGGTCAGCTGGCACCTCCGGCATCTCGCGACGTTCGGCCTGGTCACCGACTGGGAGGGCGCCACCAGCAAGCGGGAGCGCTGGTGGCAGGCGGCCGCCCGGGGCTTCCGCTTCACGCTGCCCGACGACGCCGAGGGGCAGGCCGCCGGCCGTCAACTGCGCGGCGAGATGTTCGCCCGGGCAGCCGACGCGCCGCAGCAGTGGCTGCTGCACGACGAGCCCCGGTTGGACGCCGAGTGGCGCGGGCTGGCCGGGGTGGCCGACACCCGGTTCGTGGCAACCCCCGACGAGCTGCGGCAGCTGGAGGACGCGATCGAGCAGCTGCTCGCCCCGTACGTACGGCGCAAGGACGAGCAGGAGTCACCGGCCGGCGCGCAGGTCGTCCGGATGCTGCGCTACCTGCTGCCCGAGCCCGGCGACGACCCGGCGACGTCGTGACCACCGTCGACACCGCGCCACCGCCGGCCCTGCACCGCGACCGGCGGTTCCGCACCTTCTGGATCGGCGAGACGATCTCCCAGTTCGGTGACCGGATCAGCGAGCTGGCGCTGCCGCTGATCGCCGTCTCCCTGCTCGCCGCGACCCCTGCGCAGGTCAGTGTCCTCACCGCGCTGATCTGGCTGCCCAACCTGCTGGGCCTGTTCCTGGGCGCGTGGGTGGACCAGCGCACCCGCAAGCGCCGGCTCCTGATCATCGCCGACCTGGTCCGCGCGGCGGTGCTGCTCAGCCTGCCGGTGGCCTACCTCTTCGACGCGGTCACCCTCACCCAGCTCTACCTGGTGGCGCTGCTGACCGGCGCCGGGGCGGTGCTGTTCGCCATGGCGCGCCAGGCGTTCTTCGTCGCGTTGGTGCCGCCGTCGGCCTACGTCGACGCGACCAGCAAACTGAGCATGAGCCGCGCCGTGTCCTTCATGGCCGGCCCTGCCGTCGGCGGTGGACTGGTCCAGGCGCTGAGCGCGCCGGTCGCCGTCATCGTCGACGCGGTGTCGTTCCTCGGGTCCGCGCTGCTGATCGGCCGCATCCCGGTGACCGAGGCGCCTCCGCCGCCACGGCGGTCGTCCACTCTCGGCCTCGTCCGCGAAGGTCTCGTGCTGGTGCTGCGCCACCCGGTGCTGCGCGCCGCGCTCGGCTGCACCAGCACCGTCAATTTCTTCTCCTTCATCGCCACCGCGTTGCTGGTGCTGTACGCGAATCGCGAACTCGACCTGTCCGCCGGCGCCATCGGCATCGCGTTCGGCGCCGGCGCGATCGGCGGGCTCGCGGGCGCGGCACTGGCGCCCCGGGTCTCCCGCGCCATCGGATTGGGCCGTACCGCGATGATCGGCGCGGTGCTCTTTCCCGCGCCGCTGGCGCTGACCGCGCTGGTGACCGGGCCGACCTGGGCGAAGGTGGCCACGCTGGCGGCCATCGAGCTGGTCTCCAGCGTCGGGGTGATGCTCATGGACGTCAACCTGAACGCCCTCATCACCGCGGTCACGCCCGACGACGCACGGGGCCGCCGGGCCGGCGCGTACGGCGCGGTCAACTACGGGATCCGGCCGCTCGGCGCGCTGGTCGGTGGCGCGCTGGGCACGACCATCGGGCTGCGGCCGACGCTCGTCGTCGCCGGCCTGGGCGGCGCGCTCGCCGTTTTCTGGCTGCTCGCGTCGCCGGTGCGCCACATCGCCAGCCTCGATACGGCGACCTGACCCCTCCGGCAGACCACCGGCCGTGCGGCGGGCGCCGCACCGCCGGTGGGGAGCGCCCGACGCCCAGGGGCCGCCATCGCCTGAGCGGCCCCGGGCAGCTCAGCCTGCGGGGGCCAGCAGCAACCGGGCCAACTCCGCGGGCTGGGAGACCATCGGCCAGTGGCCGGTGGCCATCGTGACCAGTCGCCAGTGCTCGCTGGTCAGCAGTTCGGCCACGGTGTCGTTGGGCTCGGGCCCGTCGAGCAGGCACTTGACGTACGTGGTCGGCAGCTCGCCGAGCGGGCGGGTCAGCACGGCCGGCTCGGTCAGCGTGGCGGCGGGGTGCGGGGTGAAGCCCTTGGTCAACCGGGCGACCTGCTCGTCGGTGAGCCCCTGGCCGTCGAGCTCGGCCGCGCTCAGCGGCGGCCAGTAGCCGCCGTTGTCGGCGAGCAACGACTCCAGCGCCGCCGGGCCCTGCCACCAGCCGGACGCGAACGACCCGCCGTCGACCGGCACCTCCGAGTCGACGAAGACCACCCGGCTCAGCCGGTCGCCGATCCGCCCGGCGGCCTGACCCACCGGGATGCCCGAGTAGCTGTGCCCGACCAGCACCACGTCGCGCAGGTCGCGCCGCTCGATCTCACCGACGATGTCCTGCACGTGGGTCTGCTGCCCGGCCGGCACACCCTGCTTCTCGGCGAGGCCGGAGAGGGTCAGCGGATGGGTGCCGTGGCCGGCCGCGCGCAGCGGCGGCAGCACCTCGTCCCACGCCCACGACCCCAACCACGCCCCTGCCACCAGTACGAATTCAGCCATGGACCGGACCCTAGCCGGGCCCTCCGACATCGCCGCCGCACCCGCCGAGCGTTCGTTCGTTCAGCAGTGGTCCAGTGCGGGCGGGCCGGCGTCGACCGGCATCCGGTAGATCCGGACCGGGTAGTCGACGGCGGCGCGCCCGCCGTTGAGCCCGGCGGTCAGGTGCAACTGGGCGGCCGGCAGCCAGAGCTGGGCGTCGGCGTCGATCCACATGGCGTCCACCCAGGCGAGCCGGGAGTCGGCGACGAGTGTGCGCACGGTGCGGTCCGGCGCCAGGGCGAGGATGCGCCGTCGTTCCACATCGCTGAGGTAGATGGTGCCGGCGGCGTCGATCGCCGTACCGCCGGTGCTCGGGGTGTCGAACCACCGTTCGACCCGCCGGCCCAGTTCGTCCGCGGACACCGACGGGTCGTCCAACCACCGGGTGCCGATGCGGGACATCCCGCCGGAGGCCGGTTGGTAGTACAGCCACCGGCCGTCGGGGGACACCTCCACCTGGTCGGCGTGCACGTGGACCTCGCCGCCGTCGGGGTCGCGCAGGGGACGGCCGTCCGCCACCAGGCGCCCGCCCACGGTGCTCGGATGTCCGTCCAGAACCCGCCTGGCCCGCCCCGAGTCGAGGTCGAGCACGATCAGGCCCGGCGAACCGGCGTCGGTCAGGTAACCGACGCCGTCGTGGAACCGGACGTCGTCGACGTAGCTGGTGGGGTGCACCGCCGACTCCAGGTGGTAGATCCGGTCGACCCGGTCGCTGTCCGGGTCGACCACGATCAGCCGGGCCCCGCCCGGGACCTGCCGGGTGCCGATCCCCGGCGCGCCCGCGTCGATGATCCACAGCCGGCCGTCCGGGCCGGCACGCAGCCCGTTGACGGTGACGAACGCGGCGTCCGGTGGCTGATCGGCCTGATTCCACGCGGCATCCGGGTACGGGTCGCGCCGGCCGTCCGGCAGTGCCTCGGCGACCCGCACGCCCGGCCCGTCCGCCGACGGGTAGCTCAGAAAGATGCGCCCCCGCAGGGTCGTCACGCCCGTGCACACCCGGTCCTCGGCGAGCACCGGCGTCAGTCGAGGGTCCTCCTCGGTGGGCAGCGTGGACACGGGACCGCTCCTCACTCGCCCGACGGCGTCGTGGGCTCCAACCGGTGGCCGGGGGAGCCGACCACCCGGCGCGCGGTATCCCCGGGTCGTGCCGCCCGAAAGCGGCGGCCCGTGGGTCGCCGCCGACCGCCACCCGCCCGGCGGGGCGCTCAGCCGGGTGGCGGGGCCGGTCGGTCCACCAGGGCCGCGAGACGCTTCGGGGCGAGCAGGCAGTAGCTCTCGGTCAGCAGCTCGGCGACCTCGTCCCAGCCGGTGTCGTCGTCCACGACCATGCCGAGCACGGTCGGGCCCCACTCCGGCTTGTAGAAGGGATGCCCGCTGGCCACCAGCCCGGCGATCTCGTCGGGCGGTGAGCGGAAGATCAGCAGGCAGGTCGGGCGGTCCACGTCCGCGGCGCCCGCATGGGCGGCCTGGTGGTCGGGATCGACGGTGAGCACGTGGGCGAAGGTCCGCTTGCGGATCCGCCAGCGGGTGCCCACCCACGCCGGCTCCTCGTACGTCTCCGGCAGCCCGAGGCAGATCGGCCGCAGCCGGTCGAGGACCTCGGGTGGGACGTCTCCAGGTTCGGTCACGGTCCGCGACCCTAGCCGGGCGGTACGACAGGTCACCGTCTCGCACGGCGGTACGGGCGTACGGGACGTGTGTCGACGGACTAGCGAGTGAGCAGGGCAGACGTCAATAGACCTACGTGCATGAAATTGAGAGCGATCGGCATCCCGGGTCATCGGTGTCGGCTGATGGCCGTGACACCTACAGCGATGCCAGGATTGCTCGTGGTAACAAGTTCTGCCACACCGTTACGCGCCGTCGCCGTCGCGTCGACCGGGAGCCGATGTCGTGATCCGACCCAGCGGACAACTGTGACCGCCGTTCCGAACGCCGGCCCGGACCGTCCGACCAGTGTTCCCGCCGAGGTGCTGCGCCGGGCCGCCGCGTACCCCGAACGACCTGCGGTCGTCGACCGGCACGGCACCCTGCGGTACCGCGATCTGGTGACCGAGGCGACCGTCCTGGCCGGGGCTCTCGCCCGCGAGCTGCCCCCGCCGGCGACCGGACACCCGGACCCGGTCGTGGCGGTGCTGCAACCACGCACCGCCGCCGCGGTCGTCGGCCCGCTCGCCGCCATGTTCTGCGGCGCCGCCTTCCTGCCGCTGGACCCGTCGTCGCCGCCGGCCCGGATCGCCCAGATCCTGGCCGACGCGCGGTGCCGGGTCGCGGTCGCCGCCGAGGAGCTCGTCGAGCGACTGCCCGCCGGTGTCACCGTCGTCCGGGCCGGTCAGGAGGAGCACCTGCGGCTGTCCGAACCGGACGACCTGGCGTACCTGATCTCCACCTCGGGGTCGACCGGCCGTCCGAAGCAGGTCGAGGTCACCCACCGGAGCCTGTGGACCGTGCTGGACTGGTACGCGCGGTTCTTCCGGCTCGGCCCGGGGGTGCGCACCGCGGCCTTCGCCGGCCTGGCCTTCGACGCCGCCCTGCTGGACATCTGGGCGCCGCTGATCCGTGGCGCGACGGTGGTGCTCGCCGACGAGGAGGTGGCGCGGGACCCGGAGGGGATCGCCGAGGCCCTGCGCGGGGTGGAGCACTGCTTTCTCAGCACCCCGCTGGCCGAGCAGCTGCTGCGCTCCGACGTGGACACCGGCCGGCTGCGCACCCTGGCCACCGGAGGCGACCGGCTGCGGCTCTGGCCACCCACCGGCTTCGGCGCGGCGGTGCACAACCTTTACGGGCCCACCGAGGCGACCATCCTGGTCACCGCCACCGATGACCTGCGCCGCTACGCCGACCGGGGCGGGCCGCCGCCGATCGGCCGAGCGGTCGCGGGCGCCCTGCTGACCCTGGACGGCGAGGTCGAGGGGGAGCTGGTGATCGGCGGGCCGGTGCTGGCCCAGGGTTACCGGGCGGGCACCGAAACCGCCACGGCGTTCGGGACCGGCCCCGACGGCGTCTCGCGGCACTACCGGACCGGGGACGTCTGCCGCCGGGACGCCGCCGGTGAGCTGCACTTCGTCGGCCGCGTCGACGGCCAGGTCAAGATCCGTGGTCAGCGCATCGAGCTGCGCGAGGTGGAGAGCGCCCTGCTGGAGCTGCCCGGGGTCGGTCAGGCGGCCGCCGAGCCCGTGCACCGCGCCGGGGCGGCGCTGCTGGTGGCCTGGGTGACCGGTCCGGTCACACCCGAGGCGGTACGCGCCGGGCTGCGCGACCGGCTGCCCGCGGCGATGGTGCCGCACACGGTGGACGTCCGGGACGCTCTGCCGCTGACCCCGAACGGCAAGCTGGACCGGGCCGCGTTGCGTGCCGACACCGAGCGGTGCTGGTCGGCCGAGGACGCCGCCACACCGCCCTCGGCCGAAACGACGGTGACCGATCCGGCCGGGGCCGCGGTGGCCGAGGCGTGGCGGGCCGTCCTCGGCGCGCCCCCACGTCCGGAGGACGACTTCTTCCTGTCCGGCGGGGACTCGCTGCTCGCGGTGCGGCTCACCGCCCAGCTCCGGCAGGGGCTGCGGATCGAGGTACGGGCGGCGCTGCTCTACCAGCACCGCCGCTACGCCGACTACCTCGCCGCGGTACGGGCACTGGGCGCGGACGAGGCCGGTGCGACGCGGTGACCGGCACCCTGCTCACCCGCCTGCTCACCGCCGGCCGGCGGCGCCCCGAGGCGATCGCCGTGCACGCCGACGACGGCCGGGTCAGCTGGGGACGGCTGCTCGACCTGGCCGGTCGGTACGCCGCCAGCTACCGGGCGTACGGCGTCGGCCCGGGCCACCGGGTCGGAGTACTGCTCGAACCGGGGCCCCACGCGGTGGCCGCCGCGGTCGGCGCGTTCGCGGTGCGGGCGGCGTACGTGCCGCTGGACCCGGCCCAGCCGCCGGCCCGGATCGGCACGCTGGTCGACGTGGCCGACCCCCTGCTGGTGGTGGCCGAGTCCGCCGTGCCGGGGCGGCCGGTGCTCCGCCCGGCCGCCGTCGTCGGCCGACCGGGCTTGCCGCTCGCGGACATCGGGGCACCGTCCGACGTGGCGTACGTCGTGCACACGTCCGGCTCGACCGGCGTCCCGAAGGCGGTGCAGGTCGAGCACGCCAACCTGACCAACCTGCTCGTCGACCTGGACGAGCGGGCCCCGGTGCCGGCCGGGCACACCGGCACCTGGTGGACCCGGCCCTCGTTCGACGTGGCGATCTGGGAGTGCCTCGCGCCGCTGAGCCGCGGCGGGACCGTGCGGGTGGTCCCGGCCGCGGCCCGCCACGACGGTGCCGCGCTCGCCGCGTTCCTGGACGTGTGCGGGGCGCAGAGCGCCTACGTGCCGCCGGCGTTCCTGCCGGAGCTGCACGCGCTGCTGCGCGCCGAGTCGGGCGCGCTGTCCGGCCTGCGCCGGCTGCTGGTCGGGGTGGAGCCCATTCCCCGCTCACTACTGGAGGCGATCGCCCGCAGCCGGCCCAACCTCACCGTGGTCAACGGGTACGGGCCGGCCGAGACCACCGTCTGCTGCACCCTGTACGTGCTGCCCCACCACGGCGCGACGCCCGGCGAACGCACCCCGATCGGCACCCCGGTCCGGGGCACCACGCTGCTGCTGCGCCACGCCGACGGGTCGTACCACCGCACCGGCACCGGGGAGCTGGTCGTCGCGGGCGCGGCGGTTGCCCGAGGCTACCTGCGTGCGCCGGCCGGAGCCCCCGCGTTCATCGCGGACCCGACGCAGCTCGACCGTCGCGCCTACCGCACCGGCGACCTGGTACGCACGCTGCCCGACGGCAACCTGCTCTTCCTCGGCCGCGCCGACCGGCAGGTCAAGATCCGTGGGTTCCGGATCGAGCCGGCGGAGGTGGAGGCGGTGCTGCGCGGCCTGCCCGGGGTGCGGGACGTGGTGGTCGCCGCCCGGCGGCTCTCCGGAGCCGGTGACGTGCTGGTGGCGTACCTGGCGGTGGAGCCGGGCAGCGGGATCACCGAGCGCGCCGCGCGCGGGTACGCGGCCGAGCGGCTGCCGGCGTACGCGGTGCCGGCCGCGGTGCTGCTGCTGTCCCGGCTGCCGCTCACCCCGCACGGCAAGTACGACCATGACCAGCTCGCCGCCCAGCCACTGCCCGCTGGGGTGCCCGGCCCCGGCGCTCCCGCGAATCTGTCGGACGACCCGCTCGACACCGGGCGGCGGTCCGGGTCGCTGGAGCTGGTGCTGGCCACCTGGCGTCGGTTGCTGCCGGTGCGCGACGTCCGCGCCGGGGACAGCTTCGTCGCGCTGGGCGGCACCTCGCTGGCCGCCGCCCGCGCGGCGGCCTGGCTCAGCGAGCGCACCGGTGTCCCGGTGAGCGCCGGCGACGTGCTGCGGGCCGACGACGCCGCCACGCTCGCCCAACGGCTCGCCGGTCCGGCCGGACCCGATCCGGTCCCCGTCGGCGGAGCGGGCCCGGTCACCGCTGGCGGACGCGGCCCGGTCGGGGCGCGGCAGGCGCCACTGACCCCCGAGCAGCTCGGTGTCTGGCTGCACGACGAGCTCCACCCCGGCAGCACCCTCTACAGCGAGCCGGTCCGCTTCGGCACCGACGCGCCGGTGGACCTGCCCCGGTTGGTCGACGCGTTGCGCCGGGCGCTGGCCGGGCATCCCGCGTTCGGCGCCGGACTGCGGCTCGTCGACGGGCTGCCCGAGCTGGTGCTCGACCGGCACCGGCCGGAGGTGCGGGTGCGCCGGTTCGCCGACCCGGCCGAGCTCGACGCCGCCGTGCGGGCCCACGCCGAACGGCCCTTCGACACCACCGCCGAACCGCTGCTGCGCTGCGCGGTGCTCACCACCGGGCGGCGTACCGAGGTGCTGCTGGTCTGGCACCACCTGGTGGTGGACGCCTGGTCGCTGCGGCTGCTCCTGGCCGACGTCACCCGCTGCCACGCCGACCCGGCCTGGTCGCCTCCGGTGTCCGCCACCACGGTGTGCGACCTGGGGCTGCGCCGGTCGGCGTGGGTGGCGGGCGAAGCGGGCCAGGCAGCCGTCGCGGCGGCCGTGGCCCGGGTCCGCGACGTGCCGGAGCCGGCGCCCGCCGCCCACGCCGGGCGGACCGTGCTGACCCGGCCGGTGCGGGCGTCGGCCGCCGCGCTGTCCCGTCCCGGCGGCGGCACCGCCACCGAACTGGTCGCCGCCGCGTACGCCCGCGCCCTGGGCGGGCTGCTGGACCGGGACACCGTGCTGATCGGCTGCGCGAGCGACACCCGCCGGGCCGCCGACGAGTTCGACGTCGCCGGGTACGCGGTGAACACCGTCCTGCTGCGCTGCGACGACGTGCGAGCCGGTGACTGGGCCGACCTCGTCGACCGGGTCGGCGGGCACCTGCGGCGGGTGGCGGCCGAGCAGGCCCCGTTCGCCGGGGTGGCGCGGGAGGTACGGCGCGGCACCGGAGCGCCGCCGGGGACCTACCCGACGTGCTACCTCGACTCGGTGGAGGAACCGGAGCTGGTCACCGGCGCGGTTCGCTGGCAGCGGCGGGAGCTGCACCGCGCCGCGAACCGCTTCCCACTCTGCCTCACCCTGCGCCACGCGGCGTCCGGCGCGCTGTCGATCCTCGTCGAGGCCGATGGCGGGCTGCTCGACCGGCCCGCCGTCACAGCGCTCGCCACCGCCGTCACCGATCAGCTCGAGGCGTACGCACAAGGAGATCCTGATGGCACGGACGATCGCGTTGCAGCAGGTCGCCGACGGACGGGCCGGGTGCCTGCTGACGATTGAGTTCCCCGGCGACTCCACCGGGGCCGGCCTGGCCGCGGCGCTCGCCACGGCCGAGACGGACGCCTCGCGCGGCCACCGGCCAGCCGGTATCGACCGGCACCAGGTGTGGCGGCTGGACCCGGTGACCAGTGTGGAGCTGGACGGCGGGCTGCCCGACCACGCCACCCTGGCCAACGCCGCCTCGGCCGAGTTCCTGCGCCGCCGGCCAACCGGCTCGGGCCCGCTCACCGTGGTCGGCTACTGCAGCGCGGCGATCTTCGCCGGGCACCTGACCCGAGCCCTGGTCGAGGCCGGGTCGCCACCGGACGCGCTGGCCCTGGTGGCGGCAACCGTGCCCGACGAGCGGGCCGCCTGGCGGGAGTACGCCACGCTGCACCGCAAGCTGACCGGCGAGGCCGCGCCGCCGCCCGTCCCGGCCGAGCCGCACGTGGTCGTCGCGCGCTGGCGGGCCGAGCTGGGCGGGCACGCCCGCGCGTTCGTCGCCGCGCAGGGCTTCCCGCCGGCCGAGGCGGAGACCGCCGCGCAGGAGATCACCGGCCGCTACCTGGCCTGGCTGTGGTTCCTGCTGGACGCCGCCCGGGCCGGCGAGGCACGGGTGCCCTGCCCGGTCACCGTGCTGGCCGACGACGCGCAGGCTCTCGACCGGCTGGCGTACCGGCCGGCCGTCGCGGCCTCTCGCCCGGCGACGGGCCACACGACATCACCAGACCACAGCGGCGCCGGCGTGGGAGCCGGCGCGGACGACGGGGGAACAGCATGACGACGAACGGACAACCGGTACGGGCCGACGCACTCGGACGGGTCGTCGCGGACGCCTGGGGAGCGGCGTTGGGCGTGGACGGGCTCACCGGACAGGACCACTTCTTCGAGCGCGGCGGCGACTCGCTCGCCGCCGCCCGGATGGCCGTGCGGCTGCGTACCGCGCTGGACGTGCGGGTGCCCCTCAACGCGGTCTTCGAGCACCCCAGCCTGGGTGGGTTCACCACGGCGCTGCGCGCCGAGCACGGACCGGCGGTGGACGAGGCCGCCGCTCTGTACCTGAGCGTGCTCGCCTGCTCGGACGCGGACGCCGAGGCGCTGATCGGACGCCTCGATGACTGACCTGCTCTCGCCGCGCAAGGCCGCGCTGCTGGCGGCGCTGCGCGCCCGCCGGGCCGCCGAGACCACCGAGGCATCCGCCACCCCGGACGGCACCGGGCACGGGCCGGCGGGTTCCCGGGTGGTCTCCGCCGGTCAGCGGCAGATGTGGTATCTCGACCAGGCGACGCCGGGCGACCCCGCGTACCTGGCGCCGGTGGCGTACCGGCTGCGCGGGCCCCTGAACGTGCCGGCCCTCGCCGTGGCCGTGGACGCCCTGGTGGCCCGGCACGAGCCGTTGCGCACCACGCTGCGCCTCGACGACGGCGACCTGGTGCCGGTGCTGCGGCCGCCCGGCACCGGGTTGCTGCGGCTCGCCGACCTGACCGGCCTGCCCGGGGCGGCCCGGGAGGCCGAGCTGAACGCCCGGCTGGCCGCCGAGGCCGCCACCCCGCTCGACCTGACCGACGGCCCGGTGCTGCGGGCCACCCTGTTCCGGCTCACCGACACCGAGCACGTGCTGGCGCTGACCGTCCACCACGTCGCGGTCGACGAGTGGTCGCTGCGGATCGCGGCAGCCGAGCTCGCCGAGGGGTACGCCGCACACCAGGCCGGACGGCCACCCGAGGTGCCCGACCTGCCGATGTCCTACCAGGACTGGGCCGGGCGTCAGCGGCGCTGGTTGGCCGGCCCGCAGGCCGCCGCGCAGCGGGACTGGTGGCGGGAGCGACTGGCCGGCGCGCCCCCGGTGCCCGAGCTGCCCGGCGGCCTCGCCCGGTCGACCGCGCCCATCAACGCGGGCGCTACCCTGGTCGTGCCGCTGGACGTACCGACGGAGACGCTGCGGGCGGCCTGCCGCCGGCTCACCGTCACCCCGTACCTGCTGCTGTTCGCCGCGTTCCAGGTGCTGCTGGCCCGCTGGACCGGCAGCGACGACGTGCCGGTCGGCACCCCGGTCGGCAACCGCCGCGACCCGGACACCGAGCCGCTGGTCGGCCTGCTCGTCAACACCCTGGTGATCCGCGCCGACCTGACCGGCGACCCCAGCTTCGCGGAGCTGACCACCCGGGTCCGCGCCGCCGTGCTCGCCGCGCAGGAGCGCCAGGAGCTGCCGTTCGAGGAGCTGGTCGCCGTCGCCCGCCCGGCCCGCCGCGCCGGGCACGACCCGCTGTTCCAGGTGATGTTCCTGTACGCGGACGCCACCGCGCCGCCGCCGCTGCCCGGCATCGAGGTGAGCCCGATCGAGGTCCCGACGGCCACCGCCAAGTTCGACCTGACCGTGGCGGTACGGCCCGGCCCCGGCGGGCTGGAGGCCGCGCTGGAGTACCGCACCGACGTGTTCGACGCCGCCACGATGGACCGGTTCGCCGCGGCCTTCCGTACCCTGCTCGCCGACCTGCTCGCCGACCCGGACGCTCCGGTGCGCGCCGCCCGGCTGCTCACCGACGCCGACCGCGAGCTGATCCTGCACACCTGGAACGACACCGCCACCGACGCACCCGAGGTCGGCTCGGTGCACGCCCTGATCGAGCGGCAGGCCCGCCGCCACCCCGACGCGGTGGCGGTCACCGACGGGGCGCGGACGTTGACCTACCGCGAGGTGGACGTCCGGGCCGACGCGCTCGCCGCGACCCTGCGCGAGCGCGGCGTCGGCGTCGGCGACCTGGTGGGCATCCTGCTCGACCGCACCGGCGCGCTGCCGGTGGCGATCCTCGCGGCGCTCAAGGCCGGCGCCGGGTACGTGCCGCTGGATCCGGCGCACCCGCCCGCCCGGCTGCGCTGGGTGCTCGACGACACCGCCGCGCGGGTGGTGCTCACCTCGGCCGCGCTGCGCTCCCGGCTGCCGGCCGGCCCGGCCGAGCCGGTCGAGGTGGACCTGAGCGCGCCGGTCACGCCACCCGACAGCGTGCCCCCGGTGCCGGTCGGCCCCGACGACCTGGCGTACGTCATCCACACCTCCGGGTCCACCGGGCGCCCCAAGGGCGTGCTGGTCACCCACGAAGGCGTGGTCAACTACCTGCGCTGGGCCGCCGCGGCGTACCGGATCGGGCCGGGCGACGAGGTGCCGGTGCACTCCTCGGTCGGCTTCGACCTCACGGTGACCAGCCTGCTGGTGCCGCTGGCCGCCGGCGGCACCGTGCACCTGCTCGACGACGACGCGGGCCGGGCCGGCCTCGGCGCGGCGCTGCTCGACCGGACCAGCCCGTACGGCCTGGTCAAGCTCACCCCGGCCCAGTTGGAGATCGTCAACCGGCAGGTCACGGAGGCCGGGGCGCCCGGCCGGACCCGGCTGTTCGTGATCGGCGGGGAGAACCTGCGCGCCGACCAGGTCGCGCTCTGGCGGGCGCACGCCCCGGGCACCCGGCTGATCAACGAGTACGGCCCGACCGAGACGGTGGTCGGCTGCGCCGTGTACGAGGTCGGCCCGGACACCCCGCAGCACGGCTCGGTGCCGATCGGCCGGCCGATCGCGAACACCCAGCTGTACGTGCTGGACGACCGACTCGACCCGGTCCCGGCCGGCCTGCCCGGCGAGTTGTACGTCGGCGGGGCCGGCGTGGCCCGCGGCTACCTCAACCGGCCCGGCCTGACCGCCGACCGGTTCGTGCCAGACCCGTTCGGGGGCGGCGGACGGCGGCTCTACCGCACCGGTGACCTGGCGCGGTACCGCCCGGACGGCACGCTGGAGTTCCTGGGCCGCGCCGACCGGCAGATCAAGCTGCGCGGCCACCGCATCGAGCCCGGCGAGGTGGAGGCGGCGCTGCGCCGGCTGCACCCCGCTGCTGACGTCGCTGTCGTGCTGCGGCACGACGACCCGGACGACCCTCGGCTGGTCGCCTACCTCACCGGCGACCCGGATCGGGCCGCGCTGCGCGCCGGTCTGCGCGCGGAGCTGCCGGAGCACCTGGTGCCGGCCGCCTTCGTGGGCGTACCCGCCCTGCCGCTGACCGGCAACGGCAAGCTCGACGCGTCCGCCCTCCCCGCACCGGCGGCGGACGGCACCGACAGCGGGCGCCCGCCGACCAGTGCCCCGACCGATGCCAGCGGGACCGTGGGTGCTCCCGACGACGAGCGGCGTCGGCCGGCGGTGGGCGCGGGGGCGTCGGCCGGCGACCGGGCGGAGGCCCGGAGGTTGGTGGCCGAGGTGTGGCGCGAGGTGCTCGGCGTGCCCCGGGTCGGCGAGCGGGACAACTTCTTCGACCTCGGTGGACACTCGCTGCGGCTGCTGGCCGTCCACCGGCTGCTGGTCGACCGGCTCGGGCCGGTGGTGACGGTCACCGACCTGTTCCGGCACACCACCGTCGAGGCGCTGGCCGACGTGCTGGCCAACGCCGCGTCAACCGTCCTGGCTGACCCCGCCGCGGAACGTGCCCGGGTGGCGCCCCGGCCGGTACCGGCGCCCACCCGGACCGCGCCGCCGGCCGACGCGATCGCCGTGGTCGGGATGGCCTGCCGCTTCCCCGGGGCCCGGACGCCCGAGGAGTTCTGGCGGATCATCCGCGACGGCGTCGACACGGTCCGCGAGTTCAGCACCGTGGAACTGCTCGCCGACGGAGCCGACCCCGCACTCGTCGACGACCCGGCGTACGTGCGCCGGGGCAGCGAGCTGGCCGACATCGACCGCTTCGACGCGGCCTTCTTCGGTTTCACGCCCCGGGAGGCGCAACTGCTCGACCCGCAGCACCGGTTGCTGCTGGAGTGCGCCTGGGAGGCGTTGGAACGCGCCGGGCACGACCCGGAGGCGTACCCGGGGCAGGTGGGGCTGTTCGCCGGCTCCGGGCGTAGCACCTACCTGCTGGAACACCTGCTCACCGACCCGGACCTCGTGGACGCGGTGGGCGGCTACCAGCTCGCGCTGAGCAACGACAAGGACTTCCTGACCAGCCGGGCGTCGTACAAGCTGAACCTCACCGGGCCGAGCGTCAGCGTCAGCACCGCCTGCTCCAGTTCGCTGGTCGCCGTGCACCTGGCCCGTCAGAGCCTGCTCACCGGCGAGTCCGACCTGGCGGTCGCCGGCGGTGTGAGCGTCGTCCCGGCGCAGCGGCGGGGCTACCTGCACCACGATGGCGGCCTGTTCTCACCGGACGGGCACTGCCGGCCGTTCGACGCCGATGCCCGGGGCGCCATCGCGGCCAGCGGCATCGGGCTGGTCGTCCTGCGCCGACTCACCGACGCGATCGCCGACGGCGACCTGATCCACGCCGTCATCCGCGGCTCGGCGGTGAACAACGACGGCGCCCGGCGGGCCGGCTACTCCGCCCCCGGTGTCGCCGGGCAGGTCGAGGTGGTCAGCCGGGCGCTGGCCACCGCCGGCGTGAGCCCGCGCGACATCGGCTACCTGGAAGCGCACGGCACCGGCACCCTGTTCGGCGACCCCATCGAGGTCAACGCGCTCACCGAGGCGTTCCGGCGCGGCACCGCCGACCGGCAGTTCTGCGCGCTCGGTTCGGTCAAGG
This sequence comes from Micromonospora sp. NPDC005206, assembly GCF_040608175.1. Classification (NCBI taxonomy): domain Bacteria; kingdom Bacillati; phylum Actinomycetota; class Actinomycetes; order Micromonosporales; family Micromonosporaceae; genus Micromonospora; species Micromonospora sp. NPDC005206. The sequence continues at coordinate 177,781 of NZ_JBEXHU010000016.1, read as the reverse complement.
CCAGCATCGGGCACACCGACGCCGCCGCCGGGGTGGCCGGGCTGATCAAGGCCGTGCTGGCGTTGCGACACCGCACGCTGCCGCCGGCGGTGAACGTCCGGCGGCCCAACCCGGCGATCAACCTGGCGGACAGCCCCTTCGATCTGCCGGCGCAGGCCCGGCCCTGGCGGGCCGACGGTCAGCCCCGCCGGGCAGCCGTCAGCTCATTCGGAATGGGCGGCACCAACGCGCACCTCGTGCTGGAGGAGGCGCCCGAACCGGCCACCCCGCCCGCCCCGACACCGGTCGGGCCGGAGCTGCTGGTGCTCTCCGCGCGGACGTCCGCCGCGCTGGAGCGGGCCACCGACGCGCTGCGGGGACATCTCGACGCGTACCCCGGGCTGGGGTTGCCGGAGGTGGCGGCGGCGTTGGGCCGGCGGCAGTCGATGGCGTACCGGCGGGCCGTGGTCTGCGGCGACCGCGCTGACGCGGTCGACGCGCTGGCCACGCCGGAGCGGCTGCTCAGCGCCGCGTCGGACCGGACCGACGCGGGGCTGGCCTTCGCCTTCCCGGGCCACGGCACGCAGCATCCCGGGATGGGGGCCGGGCTGTACCGGGCCGAGCCCGGCTACCGGGCCGTGGTGGACGAGTGCGCGGACCTGCTGCGCGGGCCGCTCGGGCTGGATCTGCGCCGGGTGCTCGTCCCGGAATCGGACGACCTCGACGTCGCGTCGCGACTGCTGGCCGAACCCCGGATCATCCAACCCGCGCTCTTCGTCACCGAGTACGCGCTCGCCCGGCTGCTCCTCGACCGGGGGCTGCGGCCCGAGCTGCTGGTCGGGCACAGCCTCGGCGAGTACGTGGCCGCCTGCCTCGCCGGGGTCTTCGACCTCGCCGACGCGCTGCGGCTGATCTGCGCCCGCAGCCGACTGTCCCAGTCCACCGAGCCGGGGGCGATGCTGGCCGTCGCCCTGCCCGAGGCGGGCATCGCCGCGCTGCTCGGCCCGGAAATCTCACTCGCGGCGGTCAACGCGCCCGAGTTGTGTGTGTTGTCCGGCCGCCCGGCGGCACTGGACGCGTTGGCCGCTCGACTGCGCGCCGAGAAGGTCGAGTACCAGCCGCTGCCGGCCGACCGGGGCTTCCACTCCGCGCTGCTCGACCCGGTGCTCGACGAGTTCCGGGCCGAGGCCCGCCAGGTCACCTACCGGGCGCCCCGGCTGCCGTTCCTGTCCAATGTGACCGGAGCAGAGGCCACCGCCGAGCAGGTCACCGACCCGGAGTACTGGGTGCGGCACCTGCGCGGCACGGTTCGCTTCGCCGACTGCGCCGCGCTGCTGGCCCGAACCGAACTGATGGTCGCCGAGGTCGGCCCGGGGCACACCCTCGGCGGGCTGGTCGGCCAGGCCGGCGTCGCACCACACCGGGTGGTGCCGGTGATGCGCCACCCCCGCGGCGACGGCGACGACCAACGGATCGCGCTGACGGCGGTGGGTCGGCTGTGGCTGGCCGGGGTGCCAGTCGACTGGTCCGCCTTCCACGGCGGACCGCGGCGCCGGGTGGAGCTGCCGACCTACCCGTTCGAGCGGCAACGGCACTGGATCGAGCGCGGCGCACGGACGCAGCTGGCCAGCGGCGTCGCCGCCACGGCCGAGCCGGAGCCGACGGACCTGGCGACCGGCAACCGGCCGGCGCTGCCGAACGCCTTCGTGGCACCCCGCGGCCCGGCCGAGCGGGCCGTGGCGGCGATCTGGACGGAGCTGCTGGGCATCGCACCGGTCGGTGCGCACGACGACTTCTTCGCGCTGGGCGGGCACTCGTTGCTCGCCACTCAGCTCGTCGTACGGGTGCACGCCCGGCTCGGGGTGGCGCTGCCGATCGAGACGGTCTTCGCGACGCCGACCGTCGCCGGCATCGCCGCCGCGTTGCCCACCACCGTCGAGCCGGCGGCGGGCGACGCCGAGGCCCCGCCAGCCCCTGCCGTGGGCGTCGAGCCCCCGCCCCAGCCGTCCGAGCGCATCCCGCGTGGCCCGGCCGGCCCCGCGCCGGTCTCCTCCGGCCAGCGCCGGCTCTGGTTCCTCGAACAGGTCCACGACCAGGTGGCGTACGTGGCGTTCAGTGCCCTGCGCCTGCACGGCGACCTGCGCGTGGACGTGCTGGGCGCCGCGCTCACCGAACTGGTCCGCCGTCACGACGTGCTGCGGACGGTGTTCGAGCCGGGGCCGGACGGCGGCGACCCGGTGCAGGTGGTCCGCCCCGCCGAACCGGTGCCGCTGGCCGTGCGGGAGCTGCCCGCCGGCCCGCCCGAGGCGGACGGCGACCTCGCCGAGCGGGAACGCGTCGCGCTCGTCGCGGTGGCCCGCGAGCCGTACGACCTGGCCACCGGCCCGCTGTTCCGCCCGGTGCTGTTCCGCAGCGCCCCCGACCGGCACGTGCTGGCGCTCGGCATGCACCACATCGTCTCCGACGGCTGGTCGCTCGGGGTGATCCGGGCCGAACTCGGCGCCCTCTACGACGCGTACCTGGCCGGCGCGCCATCGCCGCTGCCCGAGCTGCCGGTGCGCTACGCCGACTACGCCCGCTGGCAGCGGACCCGCGCCGACGCCGATGACGGCCTCGCCTACTGGACGCGGCAGCTCGCCGGCGCGCCCACCGCCGTGGAGCTGCCCACCGACCGGCCCCGACCGCCGGTGCAGTCCTTCGACGGGGCGGTGGCCCGACGTACCCTCCCGGCGGAGCTGATCGAGCAGGTCCGGGAGCTGGGGCGGCGGCACGGGGCCACGCTCTACATGACGGTGCTCGCCGCCGTGCAGACGCTGCTGTACCGCTACACCGGCCAACGCGACGTCTGCGTCGGTTCGCCGGTGGCCGGCCGGGTCCGCGCCGAGCTGGAGCCGCTGGTCGGCTTCTTCCTCAACAGCCTCGTGCTGCGGACCACGCTCGAGGACGGGTGGGGCTTCGGACGGCTGCTCGAGGACGTCCGCCGCACCGCGCTGGCCGCGTACGACCATCAGGAGGTGCCCTTCGAGCGGGTGGTGGACGCCCTCGACGTGCCTCGCGGCCTGAGCCGCAACGCGCTGTTCCAGGTGATGGTGAACCTGCTCAACCTGCCGGACGAGCCGTTGACGATGGGCGGGCTGCGCGCCGAGCCGCTCAGCGTGGAGAACGGCACCGCCCAGGTCGACCTCACCCTCTATGCGTACGACCGGCCGGAGGGGCTGCTCTGCTGCCTGGAGTACACGACCGCGCTCTACGACGAGGCCACCGCCCAGCGGATGCTGGCACACCTGGAGCAGCTGCTGCGCGGGGTGGTCGCCGAGCCGGAACGGCCCCTGACCGAGGTGGAGATCCTCACCCCGGCCGAGCGGGAGCGACAGCTCGTCGCCTGGAACGACACCGACCGGCCGGTGCCACCGGTGACGCTGACCGCGCTGGTGCAGGAGCAGGTGGCCCGCACCCCGGAGCGGCCGGCGGTCACCTTCGGGTCGACGACCCTGACGTACGCCCAGCTCAACGTGCGCGCCAACCGGCTCGCCCGGCGGCTGCGCCGCGTCGGGGTGGGGCGGGACACCACCGTGGCGGTGTCGCTGGAACGCTCCGCCGACCTGCTGGTCGCGCTGCTCGCCGTGCTCAAGGCCGGCGGCGCGTACGTGCCGCTGGACCCGTCGTACCCGCTGGACCGGCAGCGCTGGGTGCTCACCCACAGCCAGGCCGTCGCGCTGGTCACCGAGGCCGGGCCGGCGGAGTCCTTCGCCGACTTCCCCGGCCCGGTGCTGCGGGTCGACGCCCCCGGCGACGCCGTCGAGTCCTGCCATGACCTGGAGCCGGTGACCACACCGGACGACCTGGCGTACGTGCTCTACACCTCGGGGTCGACCGGGCGGCCGAAGGGAGTGCGGGTCAGTCACGCCTCGGTGGTGAACCTGCTGACCGCGATGGCGGACGCCCCCGGGCTGAACGCCGACGACACCCTGGTCGCGCTGACCACGTTCGCCTTCGACATCTCGGTGCTGGAGCTGTTCCTGCCGCTCGTGGTGGGTGCCCGGGTGGTCGTCGCCGGTCGGGACGTCGGCTACGACGCGGGGGCGCTGGCCGAGCTGCTGCGCGCCGAGGAGGCCACCGTGCTCCAGGCCACCCCGGCGACGTGGCGGCTGCTGCTGGCCGCCGGCTGGACCGGGCAGCCGGGCCTGCGGGCGCTCTGCGGCGGGGAGGCGCTGCCCGCCCCACTGGCCCGCGACCTGGCCCCCCGGGTCGCCGAGCTGTGGAACATGTACGGCCCGACCGAGGCGACCATCTGGTCCACCGTGGCCCGGATCGACGCCGACGCCGACGTCACCATCGGCCGTCCCATCGCCAACACCCGGGCGTACGTCCTCGACGGGGCCCTTCGGCCGGTGCCGGTGGGGGTGGTCGGCGAGCTGTACCTCGGCGGCGCCGGGGTGGCGCGGGACTACCTCGACCAGCCGGCGCTGACCGCGGACCGGTTCCTGCCCGACCCGTTCGACGCCCGGCCCGGCGCCCGGCTCTACCGCACCGGCGACCTGGCCCGGTACCGCCCGGACGGCCGGCTGGAGTGTCTGGGCCGCAACGACTCGCAGGTCAAGGTGCGCGGCTTCCGGATCGAGCTGGGTGAGATCGAGGCGGCCCTGCATCGGCACTCCGCCGTGCGGGAGAGCGCCGTCGTGGTCCGCGACCTGGACTCCGAGCCGGCCCTGGTCGGCTACCTGGCGTTGAACGCCGGCGCGGACGACCCGGGTGCCGGCGGCTGGCGGGCGTTCCTGCGCGACTGGCTGCCCGACCACATGGTGCCGGCGGTGTTCGTGCGCCTCGACGCGCTGCCGCTGACCGCGAACGGCAAGCTCGACCGGGCCGCGCTGCCGGCGCCGGAGCGCGGCGGCGCTCGTACCGGAGTCGAGCTGGCCGCGCCGGCCACGCCGGTGCAGGCGGCGCTCGCCGAACGCTGGGCGCTGGTGCTCGGCTACGACCGGGTGGGCATCGACGACGACTTCTTCGACCTGGGTGGGGACTCGTTCACCGCGATCCGGGCGCTGGCCGGCAGCGAGCCGCCGATCAGCGTGCTGGACCTGTTCCGCCACCCCACCATCCGGGGACTCACCGCGCACCTCGACGCGGACGCCGGCGCGCCGGCGCGGCTGTGGCACGAGCTGACCCCGTCGCGGAACGCCGCGCCGGCGGTGACCGTGCTCTGCGTACCGTTCGCCGGCGCCGGCGCGGTCATCTTCCAACCGCTGGCCTCGGCCATGCCGGACCAGGTGGCCCTGCTCGCGCTGCAACGACCGGGGCACGACCTGAACCGGCCGGACGAGCCGGGGCTGGAGATGGACGAGCTGGTCGACGCGTGTGTGGCGGAGGTGACCGCGGGCGTCAGCGGGCCGGTGATCATCTACGGGCACTGCATGGGTGGCGCCACGGCCGTGGAGTTGGGCCGACGGCTGGAACTGGCCGGCGTCGACCTGCGTCGGGTGGTGATCGGCGGGCACTTCCCGGCACCCCGACTGCCGGGCCGGCTCGCCGGTTGGTTCCGGCGGATCTTCCCGCTCGAGCGGTGGACCTCGAAGCGGCACGCGCTGGACTTCCTGCGCGCCATGGGGTTCTTCACCGACGTGCTCGACGAGCGGGAGAAGGACTTCCTGATGACGGTCTTCCTGACCGACAGCCGGATGGGGGAGGAGTACTACACCGGCGCGTACGCCACCGGGCCGGAAAGCCGGCTCGCCACGCCGCTGGTCTGTGTGATCGGCACGAAGGACCGGGCCACCGAGCTGTACGAGGAACGCTATCTGGAGTGGACCTACTTCGCCGACACGGTGTCCCTGCGCACGATCGAGGGCGCCGGCCACTACTTCCAGAAACACCAGGCGCCCGAACTCGCCGACATCATCCTGGCCGAGCCCGCTGAGCCGACCGAGCCCGCTGAGCCGACCGAGCGTGTGTCGGCGGGTGTTCCCGAGCCGGGCGCCCGGCTCGCCGGCCGGGCCGACGCCGGGCTCGGGGTGTTCTTCGCCGTCGCGTTCGGGCAGCTCGTGTCGCTGATCGGCACCGGGCTGACCGGTTTCGCGCTGGCGCTCTGGGTCTACCAGCGCACCGGCTCCATCTCCTGGTTCGCGGTGGCGTCGGTGCTGGCCCTGCTGCCCGCCGTGGTGCTGTCCCCGATCGCCGGCGCGGTGGCCGACCGGTGGAACCGCCGGCTCATCATGATCGCCGCGGACACGTTCGCGGCCTGCGGCACGGTCACCCTGGCGGTGCTGCTCTGGTTCGGCCGGGCGCAGCTCTGGCACGTGTTCGCCGCGCTCACCGTCAGCGCGATCGCCACCGCGTTCCAACAACCCGCGTACCTGGCCGCCGTGACGCAGTTGGTGCCCAAGCGCTACTACGGCCGGGCCAACGGCATCATCTCGCTGGGCGCGGCGACCAGCACGGTGGTCGCCCCGCTCGCCGGTGGTGCGCTGGTGGTCGCGATCGGGCTGCGCGGCATCGTCCTGCTCGACCTGGCCACCTTCGCCGTGGCGGTCGGCATCAACCTGGCCGTGCGCTTCCCCGACCGGCTGTTCAAGCGGCGCGAGGAGTCGTTCGGCCAGGAGGTGCTGGGCGGCTGGCGGTTCATCGCCCGCCGGCACGGGCTGCTCGCGATGATCATGCTCACCGCCGCGCTCAACTTCTTCTTCGCCATGGTCGAGGTGCTGGCAACCCCGCTCACCCTGTCCTTCGGGGACCCCTCGATGCTCGGCGTGGTGCTCGCCTCCGGCGGCGCCGGGCTGCTGCTCGGCAGCATCGCGATGGGCGTCTGGGGCGGCACGACCCGGCGGATGACCGGCATCCTGTCCAGCGTGCTGCTGCTCGCGGTCGCCATGGTCACCGTCGGCCTGCGGCCGGAACCGATCTTCCCGGCGCTCGGCCTGTTCGGTCTGGGGTTGACCTCGGCGCTGGTCAACAGCCACTGGTTGGCGATCGTCCAGGCCAAGGTGGGGCTGGAGTTGCAGGGCCGGGTCCTGGCCACCACGCTGATGCTCTCCTGGCTGATGGTGCCCGCCGGGTTCCTCTGCGCCGCCCCGCTGGCCGAGCGGGTGTTCACCCCGCTGGCGTCCGCCGACGGCGTCACCGGTCAGGTGCTGGGTGTCCTGATCGGCCACGGGCCGGGTCGGGGCATCGCCCTGACCGCCGTGGCGGCCGGCCTGTGCACGCTCGCGCTGGCCGTGGTCGGGTGGGCGTACCGGCCGATCCGGCGCCTGGAGGACGAACTGCCGGACGCTGACCCGGGCACCGTCGTGCTCAGCGACAAGGACCGGATCCAGGAGCTGGCCGACCGCCAGCTCGCCGAGCTGGCCGGGCGCCGTTGACCCCGCCGCCGGTGGTGTACGCCCGGTCGATCGGTCAGGATGGGCCGGGGCGTCGCCGGGCTGGCGCCCCGCACCGAGTGACCGCCGTGCCCGTTGAGGAGTGCCGTGCCGTCCACCCTGCTCTCCCGCCGCGACCTGGACTTCCTGCTGCACGACTGGCTGCGGGTGTCCGAGCTGGTCGAGCGCCCCCGCTACGCCGAGCACTCCCGGGAGACCTTCGACGACGCCCTCGACCTCGCCGAGCGGGTCGCGACCGAGCAGTTCGCACCGCACAACCGGGCCGCCGACCTCGCCGAGCCGACCTTCGACGGGCAGCGGGTACGGCTGATCCCGGAGGTCCGCGCGGCGCTGGACAGCTTCGCCGACACCGGCCTGCTCACCGCCGGGCTGGACGCCTCGGTCGGCGGCCTGCAACTGCCGCACGCCGTCGCGGCGGCCTGCTTCACCTGGTTCCAGGCCGCCAACGTCGCCACCTCGGCGTACCCGTTCCTCACCCTGGGCAACGCGAACCTCCTGCTGGCGCACGGCAGCGCGGAGCAGGTCGACACCTACGTACGACCCATGCTGGAAGGCCGGTTCTTCGGCACCATGTGCCTGTCCGAGCCGCACGCCGGCAGCTCGCTCGCCGACATCACCACCCGCGCCGAGCGGCAGCCGGACGGCACGTACCGGCTCTTCGGCACCAAGATGTGGATCTCCGGCGGAGATCACGAGCTGGCCGAGAACATCGTCCACCTGGTGCTGGCACGGATCCCCGGCGGCCCGCCTGGGGTGAAGGGCATCTCGCTGTTCATCGTGCCGAAGGTGCTGGTCGGGCCGGACGGCTCGCTCGGCGACCGCAACGACGTGGCGCTGGTCGGGCTCAACCACAAGATGGGCTTCCGGGGCACCACCAACACCCTGCTCAGCTTCGGTGACGGCGGCCACGCCCCCGCCGGTCGCCCCGGCGCGGTCGGTCATCTGGTCGGGCCGCCGCACCAGGGGCTGGCCCAGATGTTCCACATGATGAACGAGGCGCGCATCGGGGTGGGCGCCGGTGCCACCGCGCTCGGCTACACCGGCTACCTCAAGAGCCTGGCGTACGCCCGCGAACGGCCGCAGGGCCGGCCGGTCGGCGCCAAGGACCCGGGCACGCCGCAGGTGCCGATCATCGACCACCCCGACGTACGACGGATGCTGCTGGCTCAGAAGAGCTATGTGGAGGGGGCGCTGGCCCTGGTCCTCTATTGCGCGCGGCTGCTCGACGAGGAGAAGACCGCCCCGGCCGAGGCCGACCGCGAGCGGGCGCACCTGCTGTTGGACGTCCTCACCCCGATCACCAAGAGCTGGCCGTCACAGTGGTGCCTGACCGCGAACGACCTGGCGATCCAGGTGCTCGGAGGGGCCGGTTACACCCGCGATCACGATGTGGAGCAGCACTACCGGGACAACCGGCTCAACCCGATCCACGAGGGCACCCACGGCATCCAGGCGCTGGACCTGCTGGGGCGCAAGATGACGATGCACGGCGGCGCTGGGCTGACCCTGCTGATCTCGACGATCCGCGCGACCGTCGACCGGGCCGGACAGGCCGGGGGTGAGGCCGCCGAGCTCGCCGACCGGCTGGCCGACGCGGTGGATCGGGTCGTCTCGGTGACCCGCCGACTGTGGGCCGACGGTGACCCGGTGCTCGCGCTGGCCAACGCCAGCGTCTACCTGGAGGCGGTCGGGCACGTCGTGGTCGCGTGGATGTGGCTGGAGCAGGTGCTGGCCCTGCCGCCGGAGGGGTCCGGTGACGCGTTCCACGCCGGCAAGCGGCAGGCTGCGCGGTACTTCTTCACGGTCGAGCTGCCCCGCACCGGTCCACAGTTCGACCTGCTGGACAGCCGGGACCGCACCACGCTGGACATGCGCGCGGACTGGTTCTGAGCGGCCCCGCCCTCACCGTCGGCGGGTCTGGTGGTGCATCGCCTGCCGCCCCTTGACCATACCCAGGATGATCACGATGACCAGCGCGATCAACCCGATGATGATCAGCCAGCGGACCGCCTCCAGGATCAGCCCGAGCAGGATCAGCACGCCGGCGACCACGCCGACAACCCAGAGCAGCGCGCGCATGTCCACCTCCGGTAACCGGTCGCGCCGGCGGCGGCGACCTCCCGGTCACCTTCCCGATCCGGCCGAGATCATGCCGGAGCGCCGCGCCGGCTCAGCCGGCGGTGCGGGCTGGGCCGGGCTGGGCTGGCTCAGCCCGCGCTGCGCGCGACGTAGACGGTGTTGGCGGACTGGCCGCCGGTCAACGGGTTGGCGAACGGCACGACGTGTGCCCGCGCGGTCGCGAACACCTCGGTGAGTGCCGCCGTGAACTCGGCGTCCGGCGGGTCGTCCGACCAGAGCGCGAAGATCCCGTCCGGGCGTAGCAGGGCGGCCAGGCGCCGCAGCCCGTCCGGTGCGTAGAAAGCGGCGTGGCTGGGGTGCAGGACGTTGCGCGGAGAATGGTCGACGTCGAGCAGTACGGCATCGAACCGTCGCCCCGGCGCCTCCGCGTCGAACCCGGTGTCGCCGGCCACGGCGGCGAAGAAGTCGGCCTGGACGAACCGGGTCCGCGGGTCTTCGGCGAGCCCCGCCGCGAACGGCAGCAGACCGCGACGGTGCCAGTCGATCACGTCCTCGATCGCCTCCACCACCAGCAGCGACCGCACCCGCGGGTCGTCCAGCGCGGCGCGGGCGGTGTAGCCCAGACCGAGGCCGCCGACCACCACGTCGAGCGCGTCACCGGCCAGCTCGGCCAGGCCCAGCCGGGCAAGCTCGATCTCCGCGACCGGGAAGAGGCTGGACATCAGGTACTCGTCGTCGAGCTTGACCTCGTACACCTCGACCTGGAGCGCCGGGTCGCGGCGCCGACGCAGGCTGATCGCGCCGATCGGGGTTTCCCGCCAGGCCAGCTCCTCGAAACGCGTGCCCACGGGTGCCCTCTCGCCGCCGGATTTCGTCCCCGGATGGTACCGGCCCGACCGGCGCCGGCCACGCAGGGTCCACGGGACATCGACGCAGCGCATATCCTGTGCCGGCCGATACAGCGGGAAGGGATCTCATGCCGTCGCGGCAGGACCAGCTGCACTCCTACCAGTTCAGCGTCCAGCGGGCGGTCGCCGCCCTGGTGATGCGCGAGACCGATCCGGCCCAGTCGCCGTTCCGACGGCTGGCCGGCGCCGCGCTGGCCAGCGTCCTGGTCGCGGCGATCGGGCTGGGCGGCTCGGCGCTCTACGGCCTGTTCGCCGGCGGCGGCAGCGGCTGGCGCGACCCGGGCGCGGTGATTGTCGAGAAGGAGTCCGGCGCCCGCTTCGTCTACCGCGAGCAGAAGCTGCACCCGGTGCTCAACTACGCGTCGGCGCTGCTGATCGTCGGCGCGGACCGGTCCAAGACCGTGCTGGTCTCCCGGCGGTCCATCGACGGCGTGCCGCGCGGGCTGCCGCTGGGCATCGCCGACGCGCCGGATTCGCTGCCCGCCCCGGGCCGGTTGGCCACGGCCGCGTGGACGGTCTGCTCGACGATCTCGTCCGGCGCGGCCGGCGAGGCGCCCCGCTCCGCTTTGCTGATCAGCGCCGAGCCTGGCGGTGGCCGGCCACTCGGAGAGGACGCGCTGCTGCTGCGCCACCCGGACGGCGGGCTGCACCTGGTCTGGCACCAGCGGCGCTACCTGATCCGCGACCCCAGCCGGGTGCTGGCGGCGCTGGCCACCACCCGGGCCCGGGCGGTCCCGGTGGCTCCCGCCCTGCTCAACTCGCTGCCCGCCGGCGTCGACCTGGCCCCGCTCGCCCTGCCCGATCTGGGCGGACGCGCCTCCGGGGTGCCGGGCGCCACGATCGGTCAGGTGTACCTGGTGCGCAACTCCGGCGGCGGTCGGCAGTACGCGGTGGCACTCGACGCCGGGCTGGCCGGGATCACCGAGTTGCAGGCCGGGCTGTTGCTGGCCCGCACCGGGCAGGGTGAGCCGGAGCCGATGACGCTGGGCCGGTTCGCCGCGCTGCCCACGGCGCCTGACCTTGCCCCGAACGGTCCGACCGCCCCGCCGCCGGCCCCACCCCGGCTCGCGGCCGGCGACGACGGGGCGCTCTGCGCCCGGGTCGGCGACGACGGCGGTACCGGGGAGGTGCGCTGGGGCGTACCGCTGCCGGACCTCGCCGCCGTGCCGCGGACCGCGCCGACCGGCAGTGCCGTGCTGGCCGACCACGTGGTGGTGGAGCCGGGGCGCGGCGCGGTGGTCGAGGCCGCCGCGGCACCCGGCGCGTCCGGCGGCGCGGTCTCCGTGGTCACTGACCTGGGCCGGCGGTACGTGCTGGCCGACCGGGACGTGCTCGCGATGCTCGGCTACCGCGACGTGCGCCCGCTGCGCCTGCCGGCGGGTCTGGTCAGCCTGGTGCCGGCCGGCGCGACCCTCGACCCGGCCGCCGCGAAGGCGGTCGCCGCCCCCGCCTGACGTGGCCCGGCTGGTCTCGGGTCAGGCCGCCGGGCGGCGCAGGATGCTGACCGCGAAGGGTGCGTCGTCGCGCCACGGGCGCAGATCCCAGGTGGCGAAGCGGTGCTCCAGGCGCAGCCCGGCGGCGACCGCGTCCGCGTCGAACGCGGTCAGCGGGTAACCGCGCTCGGTGCCGAAGCCCACCGCCAGCACGCCGTCCGGGCGCAGGTGCCCGGCGAGCCGGCGCAGCACCTCCGGCTCGGTGCCGGCGGCGACGAAGGCGAGTACGTTGCCGGCCAGCACCGCGGCGTCGAACGGCTCGGCCTCACCGAGCGCGGGCAGGTCCAGCTCGGCCAGGTCGGCGACCAGCCAGTGCGGGCCCGGGTAGTCGGTGCGGGCGGCGGCCACCAGCGCGGGGTCGGCGTCCACCCCCACGACGGTGTGCCCCCGCTGAGCCAGCGCCGCGCCCACCCGGCCGGTGCCACTGCCGGCGTCGAGGATCCGGCAGCCCGGCGGGACCAGGGCGTCCACCAGCCGGGCCTCGCCGGCCAGGTCCGCACCCTCGGACGTGAGCTTCCGGAACCGGTCGATGTACCACTGCGAGTGCTCGGGTCCGGTGTCGGTCGCCCAACGGGTCGGCTTGGCCATGTGGCCACCGTAACCGGGCCGGCGGGGACGCGACGGGCGACCCGGGGGAGCGGGACCCGGGTCACCCGCGTCATCGGCCGGCGTTCCCGCCGGCCAATGACGCCGGGCTTGCTCAGCCCTTCTCCGCGCCGGTGGTCAGCCCCTCGGTGAGGAGCCGTTCGCTGGAGAAGAAGAGGATCACGATGGGCAGGGTGAGGACGACCGACCCGGCCATCAGCACCGTCTTGGGCACCTCCACCCCATCGGCGAGCAGGGACAGGCCGAGCGATACCGTCCACCGGTCCGGCTTGTCGACCAGGAACAGCAGCGCGAAGAGGAACTCGTTCCAGGCGATCATGAAGTCGTAGAGCGCGACCGCCATGATCGACGGCATGGCCAGGGGCAGGCTGACCCGGCGGATGATGCCGAGCCGGCCGGCGCCGTCGATCGCGGCGGACTCCTCCAGGCTGACCGGGATGGTCTCGAAGTAGTTCTTCAGCATGTAGACCGAGACCGGCAACGTCTGCGAGATGTAGACGAGCACCAGGCCGAACAGTGAGCCGCGTAGCCCGGCCCGGGTGAAGACCACGAACAGCGGGATCGCGATGACGATCGACGGGAACAGGTAGACCGCCAGGAACAGGAAGTCGACCTGTCGCCGGCCGAAGAACCGAAGCCGGGCCACGGCGTACGCCCCGGGGATCGCCACCAGCAGCGTGAGCAGGGTCGCCGCGACGGCGACCAGGCCACTGTTGCGGATGAAGGTGAGGAATCCCTGGCCGCCGTCGTCGGTGGCCTTGAGCACCTCGGCGTACGTGGCGACGGTCAGCTCACCGAAGCCGACCACCAGTGAGCCGGGGTCGAGCAGCAGCCGCTCGATGGGGCGTACCGAGAGCATCAGCATGTAGTAGAAGGGGAAGACGGTGATCACCAGGAACGCGGCGATCACCAGGCGGCGCAGCCAGCGCAGGCTGACCGTCTCGACGAGGTCGCGGTCCATCAGCCGACCCTCCGTCCGAAGAAGCGCAGGTAGATCAGCACGAACACGATCAGCACCACGGCCAGTACGACCGCCTGCGCGGCGGCGGCGCCGATGTCGGTGCGCGCGGTGAGGAACTCGTACACCCGCACGCTGACCACCTCGGTGCCGGCCGCCCCACCGGTGAGCAGGTAGACGTCGTCGAACTTGTTGAACGTCATGATGAAGCGCAGCACGCCCAGCAGGGCGATCACCGGCAGCAGCTGCGGCAGGAGGATGTACCGGAACCGCTGGGTGGGGGTGGCGCCGTCGACCCGGGCGGCCTCCTCCAGCTCGCCGGGCACCGCCTGGAGCCGGGCCAGCAGGAACAGGAACGCGAACGGGAAGTACCGCCACGCCTCGAACACGATCACCGTGGCCAGCGCGGTCGACTCCTGGGAAAGAAACGGCACCGGGGCGTCCCAGCCGAGCAGTCGCCGGCCCCAGTCGTTGACGATGCCGAGCTGCGGGTCGAGCATCACCTGCCAGACGAAGGTCACCGCGACCACCGGCGCCACGTACGGCAGCAGCATGGACGCCCGCACCAGGGTGCGACCGCGGAACGGCCGGCGGACCACCAGGGCGGCGACCAGGCCCAGCAGGATCGACCCGACGGTGCCGCCGAGGCTGTAGACCAGCGTGGTCCACAGGGTGCTGGCGAAGCCGGGGGTGTGCAGCACCCGGTCGACGTTGTCCATGGTGAACTCGCCGAACAGGCCGGTCTTGCGCAGCGTGGCGAGCCGAACCCGCTGGAAGGCGAGCACCACGGTCCAGACGATCGGGATGCCGATGACGGTGATGGTGACGAGCAGGGTCGGGGCGACCAGCGCGAGCCCGGCGCGGGACTCCCGACGGCGCAGGGTCAGCGGTCGGCGGCGGGCCGGCGCCGGTCGCTCACGGGTGTGCGAGCGACCGGGGCCGGGTGCGGTGGTGGTCAATTGACGCCCGCCTTGATGGCGTCGACGTCCTTCTTGGCTCGCGCTGCGGCGGCCGCCGCGTCGGACTTGCCGGAGATGACGTCGTTCAACGCCTTGGGCACCGGCAGCTCGCCGAGCATGGCGCCGACCAGCTTGCCCTGCCCCTGGCCGAGCCCCCAGCGTTGGAAGGTGTCCGGGCTGCGGCGCAGGGTGGCAAGCACTTCGTCGCCGTACACGTCCGCGAGGGGCTTCTTCGCGTCCACGCCGGCCTGGCTGGTGTTCCAGGCGGCGAGGTACGCCTCGGGCTCGGCCGGGGTGCCCTTGCGTACCGGGAAGCGGCCTTCGGGCGACATGCCGAACCAGCGCGGGTAGCCGTCGCCGAGCATGTACTCCACGAAGGACTTCGCCGAGTCGGTCGCGGCGCCGTCGAGCACCGCCCACGAGCTGATTTCGCCGTACTGGGCCGGTTCGGTGCCGTTCGGGCCCTTGATCGCGGTGACGAATCCGCTGTTCTTCGCCAGGAACGACGGGTCGGCCTGGCACTGCGGGCAGGTCGGCTTGGCGTCGTTGCGCAGCCCGGCCAGCTCGTCGAGGATGAACGGCGACCAGACCACCATGGCCGCCTTCCCGGCGAAGTAGGTGGCGCGGGTGGTGTCCACGTCCTGCGCGCCCTTGATCGAGCTGGTCCGGATCAGGTCGCCGTAGAAGCGGAACGCCTCGACGCACTGCGGCGAGTCCAGGGCGACCTTGCCGGCGTCGTCGGTGAGCTGGCAGCCGTTGGCCAGCGCCAGGTGCTCGAAGGTCTGTTGGGTGAACACGTCGCTGGGGGCGGTCGCCGCGGTGATCCCGGCGACGCCGCCGGTGTTGAGCCTTGCCGCGGCGGCGGTGATCCGCTCGTACGTGTCGGGGGCGGGCAGGCCGGCGGCGTCGAAGAGATCCTTGCGGTAGACGAGCAGTTGCCCCCAGCCGTCGCTGGGCACGGAGAGCTGTTTGCCGTCGTCGGAGGTGAGCTCCAGCGCGCGGGGGGAGAAGGTCTGCCGGCCGAGCGTGTCGACGATCTCGGTGTTGGCCGAGGCGTGCAGCAGTTGGTTGCCGGCGAGCGTACGGATGCCGGCCAGGGAGACGGAGCCGACCACGTCGGGGAGGTCGCCGGCGGCCGCGTTGGCGGCGATCAGGGAGGGGAACTGGTCCTCGTTGACGGTCACGAGGTCAACCTGGACCCCGGTCTTCGCGGTGAAGTCGGCGATGATCGCCTTGGTGGCGGTGACCCGGTCGGCCACGTCCTCCAGGCTCCACACGGTGATCTTTTTGCTGTCGCTGTCCGGTTCGTCGTCGCCGCAGGCCAGCAAGGTGGATGCGGTAAGTGCCATGATCAGGGTGGTGGCGAGTATCCGCCTCGGAGGTGTTGACATCGGTGGCACTCCTCTCGAAGGGTACATGAAGGATTCAACGCCTTCGATTGATCAATAACAAGACATATAACGATTTTTTGCCTATCCTGGAGCCCAGTGCTACCGGGATGTGACTCATGGTCAACTGGGTTGTCTCTCTCGCGGGGCCTCGACGGATCAGCCTCGAGCCCTGCCCGCCGGATCCGCTCGGCCCCGGCCAGGTCCGGGTGCGCACCTGCTACTCCGGCATCTCGGCCGGCACCGAGCTCACTCTCTACCGGGGCAGCAATCCACGACTCAGCAAGGACTGGGACGACGCCGCGCGGATGTTCGTGCCCCGGCAGACCCCGGTGCCGTACCCGCTGATCGGCTTCGGCTACGAGGAGGTCGGCGAGGTCGTCGAGGTGGCCCCGGACGTCGCCGACCGGCACCCGGGGCAGCTGGTCTGGGGCATCTGGGGGCACCGCGCCGAGGCCGTGCTGGCCGCCGGGGCGGTCCGCCCGTTGCCCGCCGGCCTGGACCCGCTCGCCGCGGTCTTCGCCCGGCCGGGCGCCATCGCGCTGACCGCCGTGCTCGCCGGCGACCTGCACCTCGGCGACTGGGTCGGTGTCTTCGGGCAGGGCGTCATCGGGTTGCTCGCGACCCGGCTCGCGGTGCTCTCCGGCGCGCGGGTGGTGGCGGTCGACCGGATGCCCGGCCGGCTGGAGCACGCCGCCCGCTACGGCGCCCGGTCGACGGTGGTAGCCGGCGCGGAGTCCGCCGCCGCCGTGCTGCGGCAGGCCACCGACGGCCGGGGCGCGGACGTCTGCCTGGAGCTGTCCGGGGCGTACCCCGCGCTGCACGAGGCGATCCGCTCCACCGCGCACGCCGGCCGGGTCGTGGCCGCCGGCTTCTACCAGGGCCAGGCCGACGGACTCGGCCTCGGCGAGGAGTTCCACCACAACCGCATCCAGTTGGTGGCCGCCCAGGTCTCCGGCCCGACCCCCGCGCCGAGCATGGCCGGCCGGTGGACCGGTGACCGGGTGGCACAGACCTTCATGGAGCTGGTGGCTGAGCACAGCGTCGACCCGTTGCCGCTGGTCAGTCACATCGTCGACGCCAGCGCCGTCGCCGACGCCCTCGCGCTGCTCGACCGCGGCGCCGGTGACGTCCTTCAAGTGGTGCTGAGGTTCTGATGACCACCATCGCGCTGGCCTGCCAGGAACAGCTCCTGCCGGGCACCGACCTGATCCAGAAGTACGCCCTCGCCACCGCCCTCGGCTACCAGGGCATCGAGCTGCGCGGGCGCGGCGACCTCGCGTTCGCCCGCCGGCTGCCCGAGCTGCGCCGGGCCCGCGCCGCCGGGGTGGTGATGCCCACCGTCTGCGTCGAGATGGACCACTTCATCGGCGACTTCGACCCGGCACGGTCCGCCGACGCGGTGCGCAACCTGTGCTCCCAGCTCTCGGTGATCGCCGAGTTGGGCGGCGTCGGGGCGATGACGCCGGCGTCGTGGGGGATGTTCTCCCGGCGGCTGCCGCCGTTCGAGCCGCCGCGCCCACCGACCGGCGACCGGCAGGTGCTCCTGGACGCCCTCGGCGAGCTGGGCGAGCACGCCCGGGCCGAGGGGGTCACCCTCTTCCTGGAACCCCTCAACCGGTACGAGGACCACATGGTCAACCGGCTCGACGAGGCGGTCGCGCTCTGCGCGGCGGTCGGGCTGCCGTCGGTGCGGGTGGTCGCCGACACCTTCCACATGAACATCGAGGAGGACGACGTGCACCGGGCGTTGCGTGCCGCCGCGCCGTACCTCGGGCACGTGCAGGTCAGCGACTCCAACCGGTACCAACCCGGCGCCGGGCACCTCAACTGGCCGGCGCTGGTGCGGACCCTGCTGGAGCTGGACTACCGGGGCTGGCTGGCGCTGGAGTGTCGGCTGCGCGGCGACCCGGTCCGCGCCCTCCAGCAGGCCGCCACGGTGCTGCGGCACGCGCTGCCCCGGCGGGCCGCGGCATGACCGCCGACGCCCTGGCCCGCACCGGCGCGCCGTCCGACCTCGCCGGGCTGCGCCGACTCGCGGTCGCCACCCTCGACGCCAACTGGGAGCACGACCACACGGTGCCCTCACGCACCCTCTACCCGCACCAGTGGAGCTGGGACTCCGCGTTCATCGCCATCGGGCTGGCCCAGGTCCGTCCCGAGCGGGCCTGGCGGGAGCTGGCGAGCCTGTTCCGGGCGCAGTGGGCCGACGGGCGGGTTCCGCACATCGTGTTCAACCCGGCGCTGCGGGTCGGCGCGTACTTCCCGGGGCCGGAGCTGTGGCGCTCGGCGACCGCCGAGGGGGCTCCGGCCATCGACACCTCCGGCCTGGTCCAGCCGCCGGTGCATGCGCTCGCCGCGTGGCTGGCGTACCGGCGGGCGCCCGACCCGGCCGGCCTGGCCGCACTGCGCCGTCTCTATCCGGCGTTGGTGGCCCAGCAGCGCTACCTGGCCGAGCGGCGGGACCTGACCGGCGGCGGGTTGGCCTGCATCGTGCACCCGTGGGAGTCCGGCCTGGACAACAGCCCGGCCTGGGACGAGCCGATGGCCGCGGTGCCGGCCGAGGCGACGGTGATGCGCGCGTACCGCCGGCACGACACCGCGCACGCCGACGCCGCGCACCGCCCCACGGACCTGGACTACGCGCGCTACCTGGCGATCGTCGCCTCGTACCGGGATCGCGCCTACTCCGACCAGCATCTGGCCGACGAGCACCCGTTCCTGGTGGAGTGCCCGCTGTTCAACGCGGCGTTCGGTGCGGCCGAGCACGCGCTGGCCGAGATCGCCGCGCTGGTCGGCGCCGACCCGGGGCCGCACCGGGCCCGTGCGGCCCGGATCACCGAGGCCCTGGTGCGCCGGCTGTACGACCCGGCCACCGGAACGTTCGCCCCCCGCGACCTGCGCACCGCCCGGCTGGTCCCGGCACGCACCGTGCTGGGCCTGGCGCCGCTGATCCTGCCCGGTCTGCCGACCCGCCAGGCGGACGCGCTGATCGTGGAGGCCCGGTCGGCGCGCTTCGGGGTGGCTCGGCGGATGGACCGGCCGCTGCCCAGCCACGACCGGACCGCTCCGGACTTCGAACCGTTGCGCTACTGGCGCGGGCCGAGCTGGCTGAACGTCGGCTGGCTGGTGCGGCGCGGGCTGCTCACGCACGGGCACCCGGAGCTGGCGGCCGGGCTGCGCCGGTCCATGATCGGGCTGGTCGCCGGCGCCGGCTGCCACGAGTACTTCCATCCGGACACCGGCGCCGGGCTGGGCTCGCCGGCGTTCAGTTGGACCGCGGCGCTGCTGCTCGACCTGCTGGCCGAGGACGCCGGGACCACGCCGCACTGAGCACGTCGGTGCGTCGGCGTACGGTGTCCTCGTCCCACGACGCGAAGGAGCACGGTGCCCGAGATCGACAAGGTGGCCTGGATCCTCATCGAGGACGGGCGGGTGCTGAGCACACGCTCCCGGGGCAAGGATGTCTGGTACCTGCCGGGCGGCAAGCGTGAGCCGGGGGAGAGCGACCTGGACACGCTGCGCCGGGAGGTCGCCGAGGAGTTGAGCGTCGCGGTGGACGTCGCCGGCGCCGTGCACGTCGGCACGTTCACCGCCCAGGCGCATGGCCACGCCGCCGGCACGACGGTCCGCATGACCTGCTACCGCGCCGCGCACGACGGCGAGCTGAGGCCGGCCAGCGAGATCGCCGAGCTGGCCTGGCTCGGGTACGCCGACCGGCACCGCACCTCCCCGGTCGACCAGGTCATCTTCGATCATCTGCTGGCGGCTGACCTGCTGCGCTGACGGCGCAGTTTGTCGGCACCGGCCGGGGGTAAGCGCCGGGGCGTGACCGACAGGGCGGGCGGCGGGCAGTTCCCACACTTCATCGACGCGGTGTCCCGGCGGTCCGGCCTGCCGGCCGAGCAGGCCGCCGCCATCGCCCGCGCCGTGCTCCAGACGATGGCCGAACGGGTGAGCGGTGGGCCGCCCGACCCCCTCGCCGGGCACCTCCCGGACGACCTCGACGGCTACCTGAGCGACCCGGCCCCGCCGACCGTGACCGCCGGCCCGGACAGCGGCGTGGCCGGGCTGGACACCGGCCTGGACATCGGCGGCACGGCTGCGGCCCCGCCGGCGCCGGACGCCGGGCCGGTGGAGTTCCTCCGCCGGGTGGGTCAGCGCGCCGGGGTCGACCCGGCCACCGCCCGGACCGGCACGGGCGCGGTCTTCGCGACCCTGCGGGAGGCGGTGACCGTGCGGGAGTTCCGGGAGATGGTGGCGCGGTTGCCGCGCGATGGCGACGGCGATGTCACGCCGGTCCCGCCCGATCCGTATGGGGCCTAACCCGCCGCACAGGTGTGTTTTCGGTGAGACCCACTCCAGATCGTAGAAATTGCGGTATGCCTGACATTCGTAGCCCCGCGAACCGGTGTCGATCATCCGACGAATGGGCCGTCGAGCACACGACTCCATTGTGTTGAGCGGGAAATTCCACCACGCAAGAAACAATGTGCCGAAAAATTGGCCGCTGGCAGACGTGTTAGGCGAAAATTCACCGTTGCGCCAGGGGGATGATCGGACGATATTCGTCGTCCCTCGTCCGAGCCCGAGTCGACCCTTTGGCTTGACTCTAATCGATGATCTTTCCCGGCAGCCATCGAACCCTATGCTCGTTCCATTGTGACGTCCTGGGGGGGATCATGATCAAGACTGTTGATTGCCGCGCGCCCGTCTGTTGTGGACCGGTGCACGCGTCCTGAAATGGGAACCTCGACGCTGATCCATCGCTTCGGTGATGCCGCTGCCGCTCGTCCCGACCATCCCGCCGTACTCGGCGACACCGGCCCGCTCGACTACGCCGCCCTCGCCGGCCTGGCCGGGGGGCACGCCGGCCTGCTGGCCGCGGCCGGCGTTCGGCCCGGTGACCGGGTCGGCCTGCTGACCGCGCACGGCGCCGGCACCATCGCCGCCATCCTCGGCACGCTCGCCGCGGGCGCCGCCTACGTGCCGCTCGACCCCGGCTTCCCGGAGCAGCGGCTGCGCCACCTGCTCGACGGCGCCGACGTCACCGTCCTGCTCTGCGGCGGCGAGCACACCGAGCTGGCCCGTCGGCTCGCCGCCGACCGGCCCGGCCTGCGGGTCGTTCCGGCCGTGGACGTGCGGCCCGCGCCGCTGCGGCCGGTGCCGGTGGCCTCGGACGCGCTCGCGTACGTGCTGTTCACCTCCGGCTCCACCGGGCGGCCCAAGGCGGTCGGGCAGAGCCACCGCAACCTGACGCACGTGGTGGACAACCAGATCGCCCTCCTCGCCGTGCGGCCGGACGACCGGCTGAGCCTGCTCGCCTCGTTCAGCTTTGACGCGGCAATCCCCGACCTGTACCCGGCGCTGCTCACCGGCGCCACCGTCGTTCCGGTCGACCTGCGCCGGCACGGGCTGGCGTACGCCGTCGGCCAGCTGGCCCGGCACGGCGTCACCGTTTACCACTCCACCCCGACCGTCTACCGGCACCTGTTGGACACCCCGGGCGTCGAGCGGCTGGACCGGGTCCGGGTGGTGCTGCTCGGCGGCGAGCAGGCCACCTACGCCGACGCGGCCCGCGCCCGTGGTCGCTTCGCCCCGGGCTGCGTCCTGGTCAACGGCTACGGGGCCACCGAGATGACCTTCGTCGCCCGGCACACGCTGCCGCTGGCCGACGTCGATCCGGCGGCAACCGGCCCGCTGCCGATCGGCACCGCCCTGCCCGGGTACGCGCTGCGGCTGGCGCCGGACGGCGAGATCGTCGTGCGCAGCCGGCACCTCGCCCCCGGCTACCTCGGCCTGGCCAGCGACCGGTTCGGCCACGACCCCGACGGCGTGCCGGTGTACCGCACCGGCGACCTGGGCGAGCTGCTGCCCACCGGCGAGCTGCGCTGCCTCGGCCGGCTGGACCGGCAGGTCAAGGTGCGCGGGTTCCGGATCGAGCTGACCGAGATCGAGTCGGTGCTCGCCGCCGAGCCGGGCATCGCCGAGGTGCGCGCCATCGTCCGCGACGGCGAGGTGCTGGCGTACGTCCGGCCGGTCGGGCCGCCGGTGGACCCGGCGGCGCTGCGGGCCGCCCTGGCCCGGCAACTGCCCGAGTACGCGTTGCCCCGCGCGGTCGTACCGGTCGCCGAGTTCCCCCTGACCACCAGCGGGAAGGTCGACGAGCGGGCGCTACCGGACCCGGCCCGGGCGGTGCCGCCCGGGGACCGGCCAGCCACCCCGACCGAGCGGGTCGTGCACGACATCTGGTGCGCCGTGCTCGGCCGGGACGCGGTCGGTCGCACCGACAGCTTCTTCGACGTCGGCGGGCAGTCCCTGCTGCTCGGCCAGGTGCAGCAGCGGCTGGCCGAACGGTTCGGTGTGGCGGTGCCGCTGCTGCGGCTGTTCGACCACCCGACCGTCGCCGCCCAGGCCCGGTTGGTCGACCCGCAGGCACCGACCACGCCGCCGACGCCGACGCCGGTTGCCACGGCGTCGACCCTGCCCGCCGTGCCGCCGATTGCCGCCGGCCCGCCCGCCGCGCCGGTCGGCGCGCGGGAGTACACCGGCGACGAGATCGCCGTGGTCGGTCTCGCCGGCCGGTTCCCCGGGGCGCCGGACGTGGCCACCTTCTGGTGGAACCTGTGCGCCGGGGTGGACGCCATCCACGACCACAGCGACGAGGAGCTGGCCGCGCTCGGCGTCGGCCCGGGGCTGCGCGCCGACCCCCGGCACGTCAAGGCCACCGGCCGGCTCGACGGGGTCGCCGACTTCGACGCGGAGTTCTTCGCCTTCGGCGACCGGGAGGCGGCCCGCACCGACCCACAGCACCGGCTCTTCCTGGAGACGGCCTGGGAGGCGCTGGAGGACGCTGGTCACGATCCGGACCGGTTCCCCGGCCTGATCGGGGTCTACTCGGCCACCTCGGTCAACCGCTACTTCCTGTTCCACCTCATGGACAACCCGGCCGTGGTCGGCGACGTCGACCCGGACGACTGGGAGGCCCGGCTGGTCGGTCGGCAGCTCACCGACCACCTGCCCGGCCAGGTCGCGTACCGGTTGGGGCTGACCGGGCCGGCGGTGGCCGTGCAGAGTGCCTGCTCCAGCTCACTGGTGGCGGTCTGCCTCGCCGCGCAGAGCCTGGCCGACTACCAGTGCGACATCGCGCTTGCCGGCGGGGTGAGCGTCACCTGGCCGCGGCACCGGCACACCCCCGGTGGCCTGGCCTCCCCGGACGGCCGCTGCCGGGCGTTCGACGAGGCCGCCCAGGGGGCCGGCTTCGGCTCCGGTGTGGGGGCGGTGGCGCTGCGCCGGCTCGCCGACGCGCAGGCCGACGGCGACCGGATCTACGCGGTCCTGCCGGGCTGGGCGGTCACCAACGACGGCGGGGACCGCGCCGGCTACGCCGTTCCCGGGCCCGCCGGCCAGGCCGCCGCGGTGGCCGGCGCGCTCGCGGCCGCCGAGGTCGCCCCCGGCGAGGTCCGCTTCATCGAGGCGCACGGCAGCGGCACGCCGCTCGGCGACGCCATCGAGGTGGCCGCGCTGCACGAGGTGTACGAGGGCGCCGCGCCCGCCGAGACCTGCGCGCTCGGCTCGGTGAAGACCACCATCGGCCACCTGGACGCCGCCGCCGGCATCGCCGGGCTGATCAAGGCGGTGCTCGCCGTGCAGCACGGCATCATCCCACCGAACCTGCACTTCACCCGCCCGCACCCGGAGATCGACCTGTCCGCCGGCCCGTTCTACGTGCCGACCAAGGTGCGCGACTGGCCGGACACGCCGCGCCGGGTCGCCGGGGTCAGCTCGTTCGGGCTGGGCGGCACCAACGCGCACGTCGTGGTCGAGCAGGCCCCGCCGGCCGAGCCGGTCGACCCGCCGCCGGCCGGGGCGCACCTGCTGCCGGTGTCGGCGCGTACCCCGGTGGCGCTGCGGGCGGCGTTGACCCGGCTGCGGCGGCACCTCGCCGGCACCACCCCGGCGCTGGCCGAGGCGGCCGCGACGCTGGCGCTGGGCCGGCGCGCGTTCCGCCACCGGGCCGCCGTGGTGGCCACCGACCCGGCCGGCGCGCTCACCGCCCTCGACGAGTTGCTGGCCACCGACGCGCGGGTGGCCGGCGCACCCGGGCCGCTACGCGAGCTGGCCGCCGCCTGGGTGGCCGGGCGCGACGTCGACCTCACCACCCTGCATCCCGCCGGCACCATCCGGCGAACCTCGCTGCCCACCTACCCCTTCCAGCGGCAGCGGTACTGGATCGACCCCCCTCAGAAAGGCGTGCGGTGAACTGGTTCATCTCCGCCGGCAGCCGCGACCCGGCACCGGTGCAGTTGTTCTGCCTGCCCTACGCCGGTGCCGGCGCCAGCGCGTTCCGACACTGGCCCGACCGGCTCGGCCCCGACGTCGAGGTGCTGCCCGTGCAGCTCCCCGGCCGCGAGAACCGGATCAGCGAGGACCCGCGATTCCAGATCGCCGACGTGGCCCGGGCCATCGCCGGGCGGGCCGACCGGCCGTACGCCATCTACGGGCACTCGATGGGCGGCCGGGTCGGCTTCGAGGTGGTCCGCGAGCTGCGCCGCACCGGCCGGCCGCTGCCACTGCGCCTCTACGTCGGCGGCGCCCGCGCACCGCACGTCAGCGAGCCGAGCGTCTTCGACGGACTGTCCCGGGTGGACGACGCCGAGCTGCTGCGCCGCCTGGATGCCGGCGGCGGGCTCCCCGCCGGGCTGCTGGAGCACCCCGAACTCGTCGAGCTGCTGATGCCGCTGCTGCGCGCCGACTTCGACCGGGTGGACGGCTACCGCTACCGGCCCGAGGCGCCGCTGCCGGTGCCGATCGTGGCGTTCAGCGGCCGCACCGACCGTGCGGTGACCCGGGAACAGAGCGCCGCCTGGCGGGAGCACACCGCCGCCGGCTTCACCCTGCACGAGCTGGACGCCGGGCACTTCTTCCTGCACGACGCGCTGCCCGCGCTGGCCGCCACCATCCGCGCCGACCTGCGCGCGGCCGTCGCCGGGAGCGCCCCGGAGGCCGGCGGGCACCGCGTGCCGCTGGGCGACACCGGCTGGTCGGTGTGGCGCGACGCCCTGCTGCGCAGCACCGGGTTCCCGGCCGACGGGCTGACTCTGCTGGCCGCACCGCAGGCCGCCGCGGCCGCCGACGAGCTGCTGGTCACCGGCGCCGGCGTCGAGCAGTTCGACAAGGAATTCGACGAGGCCCTGCTCGCCAGCGCCGGTCGGCTGACCGACCTGGCCGCGGACCCGCTGCTGCGGGAGGCGATCACCTGGCAGAACCGGGGTGCGTTGCCCGCCCTGGACGGGCTGGTCCGCGGTGGCGCCGAGGCCACCCGCAACGTGCGCCGGCGGGAGCGGGAACGCGCGCTGCTGAAGTACTGGCAGCGATACTGCGGCAAGAACGAGACCATCGGCTTCTTCGGGCCGAGCTGCTGGGTCACCATCGACCCTGACCTGCCGACCGCCGCCGAGGTGCGCCCGGGCGCGGCACTGACCCGCCGCCGCTGGGTGTGGTTCGAGTCGTGGGCGCTGGCCTCGTACGCCGAGCGGATCGGCGCGGACCCGGCGGTGCGCCGGTGGTGGGCACCCCGGCTCGCCCCGCACCTGAGCCTCGCCGGCCGCGAGGTGCTTCGTCCGGCCCGGCCGCCGGTGCCGCTGTCCCCGGTCGAGGCGGCGCTGCTGGCCGCCGTCGACGGCCGCCGCCCGGCCCGCGACGTGATCGCCGACGCGTCCATCGGGCTGCGTCGACCCGAGGACGGGTACGAGCTGCTGGACCGACTGGTGCAGCGGGAGCTGGTCACCTGGGACGCCGCGCTGCCGGTGACCCCGCACGCCGAGAAGGTGCTGCGCCAGCGGATCGCGGCGATCGGCGACGCCCCGGCCCGGGCCGCCGCCCAGGTCGGCCTCGACCGGCTGTGCGCCGCCCGGGACGCGGTCGCCGCGGCGGCCGATGACCCGGACCGGCTGCGGGCCGCCCTGGACGCGCTCGACGAGACGTTCACCGAGCTGACCGGGCAGCCGCCGCGACGGCGGGCCGGGCAGATGTACGCCGGCCGCACACTCTGCTATGAGGACACCAGCCGGGACCTGGACGTGGTCTTCGGCGCGCCGCTGCTGGACGAGCTGGCGGCGCCGCTGGCCGTGCTGCTGCGGGCCGCCCGCTGGCTGGCCGGCGCGCTGGAGGAGGCGTACGGCGCGGTCTTCCGCGAGCTGTACGACGAGTTGCGCGCCGAGGCGGGCGACGGTCCGGTCGCCCTGTCCGACCTGTGGTTCCTGGTGCAGGGCCTTTTCTGGGGCACCGGGGAGCGCCCGGTGGACGCCGTCGCCGCGCAGTTCGCCGCCCGCTGGGCCGACCTGTTCGGCCTGGCCGAGCAGCCGTCGGGCGCCACCGAGGTCCGGCTGGACGTGGCAGACCTGGCCGCCCGGGTCGACGAGGCGTTCCCGCCGCCGGCGGCACACTGGTCCAACGCCCGGTTGCACAGCCCCGACCTGCAGATCTGCGCCACCGACGCGGACGCGCTGGCCCGCGGCGAGTACACCGTGGTGCTCGGTGAGCTGCACGCCGCCTGGCCGTCGTTCGACACCTACGCGGTGACCCCGTCGCACCCCGACGTGGAGCGGCTGCGCGCCGGGCTGGCGGCCGACCTCGGCCCACGTCGGATCCGACTGCTCTACCCGACCGACTGGCCGCGGCGCACCAGCCGGGTCGCCGAGTCGCTGGCCGGCCCGACCGACCGGCAGTTGGCCTTCGCGGCGGCGCCCGGCGCCGAGGAGGAGCGGGTGCTGCCCACCGTCACGCTCACCGTGCACGACGAGGCCGGCCGACTGGTCGTCACGGCCGCCGACGGGCAGCGCTGGCCGCTGACCGAGGTCTGCGCGGCCCTGCTCAGCACCCACGCCGTCGACGGGTTCAAGCTGGTCGCCGCCGCGCCGTACACGCCCCGGATCACGCTGGACCGACTGGTGGTGGCCCGGCAGACATGGCGTACCACCGTGGGGGAGAGTGGCCTGGCCACGGTGACCGGCGACCGGGCCCGCTACCTGGCGGTGCGCGACTGGCGGCGAGGGCTCGGCCTGCCCGAGCAGGTGTACGTCAAGCTCGGCACCGAGACCAAGCCGTGCTTCGTCGACCTGAGCAGCCCCGCATTCGCCAGCCTGGTCTGCTCGATGGTCCGGGCGGCCCGCCGCGACGGCGGCGACGACGTCACCCTGGTGGTCAGCGAGATGCTGCCCACCCCCGAGGACGCCTGGGTGCCCGACGCCGCCGGCCGGCGCTACTTCAGTGAGCTGCGGCTGCACATCGTGGACGCCGCCGAGCCGGAGCCGGCCCGATGAGCCACCGGCTGCCGCTCGGTGAGACCGGCTGGTCGGTGTCGCGCGACGTGGTGCTGCGCACCGCCGGGTTCCCGGCGGCCGGGCTGGACGCCTTCGCCGCCCCGGACGCCGCCGACGCCGCCGACGCGCTGCTGGCCGGGGACGTCGCCGCCGAGGTGTTCGACAAGGCGTTCGCCGAGGCGCTCGCCGACGGGTCGGCCGCCGCCGGCCGGATCGCCGCCGACCCGCTGCTACGCGAGGCGGTCACCTGGCAGAACGCGGAGATGCTGATCGCCCTGGACGGGCTGCTGCACACCGACCCCACGGTGCGCAACGTCCGGCGGCGCAAGCGTGAGCTGAGTCTGTTGCGCTACTGGCAGCGCTACTGCGGCAAGGCCGAGACGATCGGCTTCTTCGGCCCGGTGTGCTGGGGCACCTTCGACGGCACCGACCCGTCCACTCGGCTGCGGCCGGGGCCGACGTCACTGTCGAGGCGGGAGGTGCACTTCGAGGCGTGGGCGCTCATCGCGTACGCCGACCGGCTCGCCGACGACCCGGCCGTGCGCCGCTGGTGGGCGCCGGCGTTGCCGCCGCACCTGAGCGTGGTGGGCCGCCTGCTGCACCGGCCGCTGCACCCGCCGGTGGAGATGTCCGTTCTGGAGGCGCGGTTGCTGGCCCGCTGCGACGGGCGCACCCCGGCGGTGCGGCTGGCCGAGCAGGTGCACGCCGACGGCGATGCCGGCCTGCGCACTGTCGACGACGCGTTCCTGCAGCTCGATCGGCTGGTCGAGCGTGGCCTGCTGACCTGGGACGCCGGCCTGCCGATCAGCCCTCGGGCCGAGCAGGTCCTACGCGATCGGCTGGCCGCGATCGGCGACCGGACGCTGCGCGCCGAGGTGAGCGCCGGCTTCGACCGGCTCTGCGCGGCCCGCGACGAGGTCGCCGCGGCGGCCGGCGACGCGGACCGGCTGGGCGCCGCGCTGGCCGCGCTGAACGAGGAATTCACCGCGGTCACCGGCCGGCCCGCCACCCGGCAGGCCGGTCAGATGTACGCCGGCCGCACCGTCGTCTACGAGGAGACCGCCCGCGACCTCCAGGTCACCGTCGGCGCGGCGGTGCTCGACGCCCTCGCCGCGCCGCTGGCCGTGCTGCTCCAGGCCGCCCGGTGGCTGACCGCCGAGATCGGCGCCGCCTGCGAGCGGCTCCTCGCCGAGCTCTACGAGGAGCTGCGCGCCGACGGGCCGGTGCGGCTGGCCGACATCTGGTCACTGGCCCAGGGGCTGCTGGTCGCCCCGGACGGGCCGCTGGCCGCCGCGGGGGCCGGCTTCACCGCCCGCTGGGCCGAGCTGTTCGACCTGGCCGCGCTGCCGACCGGGCAGCCCGAGCTGCGGCTGCGCGGCACGGAGCTGGCCGAGCGGGCCCGGCGGGTGTTCCCGGCGGACGCGCCAGGCTGGCCGTCGGCCCGGATCCACAGCCCGGACGTGCAGATCAGCGCCGTCGACCTGGCCGCGCTGAACCGTGGCGAGTTCCTGCTCGTGCTCGGTGAGCTGCACCCGGCCAACGCCACCTTCGACAGCGCGGTCTTCGTGCCGTTCCACCCGGACGCGGCGGCGCTGCGCGCCGGGCTGGACGCCGACCTGGGCCCGGCCCGGGTGCGGGTGCTCTATCCGGAGGGCTTCCCCCGGGTCACCACCCGCACCACGTACGGGCTGACCGGCCCGGCTGACCGGCAGCTCGGCATCGACACCGCTCGCGGCGGTGAGGTGGACCGGCTGGTCCCGGCGACCGAGGTGCGGGTGGTGCCGGCCGGCGACCGGCTGACGGCGGTGCTGCCCGACGGCAGCCGGTGGCCGCTGGTGGAAGTGTTCGCCAACCTGCTCGGCTCGCTGCTGGTGGACGCCTTCAAGCTGCTCGACCCGGCGCCGCACACGCCCAGGATCACCATCGATCGGCTGGTCGTGGCCCGGCGGACCTGGCGGACCACCGTCGCGGACAGCGGCCTGGTCGGGGTGACCGGAGAGGCCGAGCGGTTCCTCGCGGTGCGCCGGTGGCGGGCCCGGCTCGGCCTGCCCGAGCGGGTGTTCGTGAAGGTCGGCACCGAGGTCAAGCCCTGCTACGTCGATTTCACCGGGCCGCTGCACGCCCAGTCGCTGTGCGCGATGGTCGACGCCGCCGCCCGCACCGGGCTGGACGTCGCGGTCGTCGTCACCGAGCTGTTGCCGGCACCTGACGAGAGCTGGGTGACCGATGTGCACGGCCGCGGAACCGTCAGCGAGCTGCGTCTGCAAGTCATCGATCCGAGCAGCTACCCCGGGGGGAACGGGTGACCGACATCCTGTCCATCAGCGCCGTGACCGGTGAGCCGCTGTCCTGGCCGGACGCGACGCTCGCCGAGCTGGTGATCGCGCAGGCCGCCCGCACCCCGGACGCGGTGGCGGTGCGCCAGTGGGACAGCCGGCTCACCTACGCCGAGCTGGTGGCCCGGGCTGCCGGGGTGGCCGCCGCGCTGCGCGTCCGGGGCGTCGACCGGCAGAGCCGGGTGGGGGTGTGCGGCACCCGCCGTCCGGAACTGGTCGCCACCGTTCTGGGGGTGTTGCTGGCTGGCGGTTGCTACGTGCCGCTGGAGCCGGGCGGCCCGCGTCGGCGGCTGCGCGGGATCGCCGCCGACGCGGGCCTGTCCCTGGTGGTCGGTGACGCCGCCGAGGCGGAGTTCGGCGACGTGCCGGGCGTCGACACGCTCGCACTGCCCGGCCCGGCCCCGCTCGCGCCCTGCCCGGCCCGCCCCGGCGATCCGGCCTACGTGCTGTTCACCTCGGGTTCCACCGGTCGACCCAAGGGCGTGCTCACCAGCCACCGCAACGTGGTCGAGTTCCTCACCGGCGTGGTCGCGCTCACCGGCGCGGACGCCGGCGTCCGTAGCCTCGGCATCGCGTCGCTCGGCTTCGACGCGGCCACCATGGACCTGTTCGTGCCGCTGCTGCTCGGCGGCACGGTGCAACTGCTCGGCGTCGAGGACCGCGCCGACCCGGTTCGGCTGACCCGGTTCATGGCCGCGCACGAGGTCAACTGGGGCTTCATCACGCCCACCCTGCTGGCCATGCTCGACCCGGCCGAGCTGCCCGCCTGGCGCACGGTGCTGTGCGGCGGCGAGGCCGTGCCGGCCCCGCTAGCCACCCGCTGGGCGCCCGGCCGTCGATTCTTCAACGGCTACGGCCCCACCGAGACGACGGTGCTCGCGGTCAGCGGCCCGTTGAGCGCCACCGAGACCGAGCCGGTGCCGATCGGCCGGCCACTGCCCAACCACCGGGCGTACGTGGTGGACGTGACGCTGGACCCGGTGCCGCCGGGGGAGATCGGTGAGCTGCTGATCGGCGGGACGGGGCTGGCCGACGGCTATCTGGGCCGGCCCGCGTTGACCGCCGAGCGCTTCGTTCCGGACCCGTTCTCCGGGCTGCCCGGCGAGCGGTTGTACCGCACCGGCGACCTGGTCCGGCTCGACCCGGACGGGAGGATCGCCTACCTCGGCCGGGCCGACCGGCAGGTCAAGATCCGTGGCCAGCGCATCGAGCTGGGCGAGGTGGAGGCCGTGCTGGCCGAGTTGCCCGGTGTGACCGGGGTCGCGGTCGAGGCGGTGCCCGGCCCCGCCGGCGTCGAGCTGGTCGCGTTCCTCACCCCTGCGGACGCGCTCGACGACGCCCGGCTGCGGGCGTACGCCGGCAGCCGGCTGACCGCGGCGATGCTGCCGGCCCGGGTGCTGCGTCGCGCCGCCCTGCCGATCAGCACGGTCAGCGGAAAGCTGGACCGGCCGGCGCTGCGCGCGCTGGCCGCCGCCGCGCTCCTCCCCTCCGCCCCCGCCGACACCGCCACCACCGCCGCCGGTCCGGCCACGCCGGACGGTTCCGTGGCGGCGGCGGTGGCCGGCATCTGGACCAGGTTGCTCGGCGCGGCACCTGAGCCGGCGACGGACTTCCTCGCCGCCGGTGGCAACTCCATCGCGGCGATGCGCCTGGTCGCCGCGCTCCGCGCCGAGCTGGGCCGGCAGCTCGACACTCGTGCGGTGTTCACCGAGCGCACCTTCGGGCGGCTGGTCGAGCGGGTGGCCGCCGCGCCGAGCGGCGGGGACGGGCTGCGCACCGGCAACCCGCCCACCCTCTCCCCACCGCAGCGCCGGCTCTGGTTCGTCGACCAGCTCGCGCCGTCCAGCGCGCCGTACAACATCGCGGTGGCGCACCGGCTGCGTGGCCCGCTGGACACCGCCGCGCTCGGGGCGGCGCTGCGGGCCGTCGCCGAGCGGCACGACGTGCTGCGCTGGCGGATCCCGCAGACCGCCGGCGTGCCGTACGCCGTCTGCGCCGAGCCGACCGACGTGGCCGTGCCCGTGGTCGACCTGACCGGCGGCGCCGAGCCGGAGGCCGAGCTGACCCGGATGCTCGCGGCCGGCGCCGCGCACCCCTTCGACCTGGCCACCGGGCCGCCCTGGCAGGTGACCGTCTACCGGCTCGGCCCGGCCGAGCACGTGCTGGCCGCCACCTGGCACCACGCCGTCTTCGACGGCTGGTCCGAACGGGTCTGCTACGACGACCTCGCGGCCGGGTACGCCCAGGCGGTGGCCGGCCAACCGCCGGCGCTGCCGGAGCTGCCCGCCCGCTACGCCGACTACGCGGTCTGGCGGGCCGAACGGGACCGGCTGCGCGGCGCGGCGGACCTGGCCTGGTGGACGGCGCACCTGGACGGCGTCCCGACGGTGCTGGACCTGCCCCGGGACCGACCCCGACCCGCCGTGCAGACCTACGCCGGTGCGGAGGCGGCCGTCCGGCTGCCCGCCGACACCGACCGCGCGGTCCGCGAGCTGGCCGACCGGCGCGGCACGACCGTGGCGGCGGTGCTGCTCGCCGCGTTCGGTGAGCTGATCGCGCGGCTCACCGGCGGCGACGACCACGTGCTCGGCGCGATCGTCGCCGACCGGCGGCTGGCCGCCTTCGACGACGTGATCGGCTTCTTCATCGACACCGTGCCGGTGCGGGTCCGCACCGGCGGGGCGAGTTTCGCCGAGCTGGTCGACCGGTGCTCCGGGGAGCTGCACGAGGCCACCGCGCATCCCGGGGCGCCACTGGAACGGATCGTCGAGGCGCTCGGCGTCGGCCGGGACACCGCCCGCGCGCCGCTGGTGCAGGTGCTGTTCAACGTGCTCAACTTCGCGCCACCACGGCTGACGCTGACCGGGCAGACCGCTGAGGCGGTGCCGGTGCCCAAACCGGGCTCGCCGTTCGACATCACCGTCTACGTGGTGCAGCCCGACGGCGGCACCGGCGTCGAGGTGGTCTACAACCCGGACCTGTTCGACGCCACTCGTATCGACGACCTGCTCGCCGACCTGGCCGAGCTGGTGGGTGCGCTGGCCGGCGCACCGGACACGCCGGCCCGCGAGGTGGCCGCCGCGCTGCCCCGGCCGACCGTGCGGGTGCCGCAACTCGGCGCGATGACGGTGGCCGGCGGCGACCCGCCGGCGCTGGTGCCCGCCGGCCCGGACGGACTCACCGAGACCGAGGAGCTGGTCGCGGGGATCTGGCGGGAGGTGCTGGAGCGCGACCGGGTGGGGGTGACCGACAACTTCTTCGACATCGGTGGGCACTCCCTCGCGCTCGCCGCCGTCCACGCCCGACTGACCACCGCAACCGGCCGGTCCATCAAGATGCTCGACCTGTTCCGCCACCCCACCATCCGGGCGTTCGCCGCCAGCCTCGACGGAGCCGCCGACCGCCCGGAGCTGGCGCGGGCCGCTCTGCGCGCCGCCGCCCGCCGCGGCCGTACCCGCCGTATCCCTCCCCGCCGCCCCGGCGGCACCGCGTGACGAAGGACGACCTGATGAGCAACCCGACCGCAGCCGACCTGCCCGACGAGGGCATCGAACCGATCGCGATCGTCGGTCTGGCCGCGCGCCTGCCCGGCGCGGCCGACGTGCGCGAGTTCTGGCGCAACCTCATCGACGGGGTGGAGTCGGTCACCGAGCTGACCCGGGAGGAGCAGCTGGCCCGGGGCGCGAGCGTGGAGGAGGTCGACGACCCGGGCTGGGTCAGTCGCGCTCCGCTGGTCGACGGCTACGACGAGTTCGACGCCACGCTGTTCGGGATGACCGGCCGGGAGGCGGAGCTGACCGACCCGCAGCACCGCCTGTTCCTGGAGTCCTGCCACACGGCGCTGGAGGACGCCGGCTACGACCCGACCCGCTACGACGGCGCGATCGGCGTGTACGCCGGCACCGGCGGCAACATCTACCTGAACCGGCACGTGCTGCGGAACCGGCGGGTCGGCGGCAACCCGCACTCCGCGGTCTCCATCGCCACCGGCAACTCGCCGAACTATGTGGCCACCAACGTGTCGTACCGGCTGGACCTGCGCGGGCCGAGCCTGACCGTGCACACCGCCTGCTCCACGTCGCTGGTCGCGTTCCACCTGGCCTGCGAGGCGCTGCGCAACGGCGAGTGCGACATGGCGCTCGCCGGTGGTGTGAACATCGAGCTGCCGCACGTCGGCTACCTCGGCATGGACGGCTTCACCTCACCCGACGGCCGCTGCCGCCCGTTCGACGCCGCCGCCAACGGCACGGTGTGGGGCAGCGGCGCCGGGGTGACCCTGCTCAAGCGGCTCTCCGACGCGATCGCCGACGGGGACGCCATCCGCGCGGTCGTGCTCGGCAACGCGATCAACAACGACGGCGCCGCCAAGGTCGGCTTCACCGCGCCCAGCATCGACGGGCAGGCGGCGGCCATCGCCCAGGCCGTGGCCATGGCCGACGTCGACCCGCGCACCATCAGCTACGTCGAGGCGCACGGCACCGGCACCGCGATGGGTGATCCGATCGAGGTGGCGGCGCTGTCCGCCGTGTACGCCCGGGACACCGACGAGCGGGGCTGGTGCGGCATCGGCTCGGTGAAGTCGAACATCGGCCACCTCAGCCAACCCTCCGGCATCGTCAGCGTGATCAAGACGGTGCTCGCCATGGAGCACGGGCTGATCCCGCCGACGATCAACTTCGAGACGCCGAATCCGGCCGTCGAGTTCGCCGACACCCCGTTCTACGTGGCGAACACCCTCACCAAGTGGGACACCGACGGCGGGCCCCGCCGGGCCGGGGTCAGCTCGTTCGGCATCGGCGGCACCAACGCCCACGTGGTGCTGGAGGAGGCGCCGGCGGCGTACCGCACGGACCGTCGGGTGCGCCCGGCGTACCTGCTCCAGGTCAGCGCGGCCACCCCGAGCGCCCTGGACGGGGCGGTGCAACGCCTCGCCACGCACCTGGACGGCGCCGCCGACGCCGGGCCCGCGTACCTCGCCGACGTCGCGCACACCCTGTTCGTCGGCCGCCGCGCACACCCGCACCGCCGCGCCGTCGTCGCCACCGACCTCCCCACGGCAGCAGCCGCCCTCCGTGCCCCTCTCCGCGGACCGAAACCATCGACCGACCGTCCAGCCCCGACAGTGGCATTCCTGTTCTCCGGTCAGGGCGCCCAGTACGCGGGGATGGGCGCGCAGCTCTACGCCGAGCAGCCCCGCTTCGCCGCGGTCGTCGACGAGTGCGCCGAGCTGCTCCGCCCCGACCTGGGTCTGGACCTGCGCGACCTGATCCTCGGCCGGGATCCGGCGGCGGGGGAGAAGCTCACCCAGACCCGCTACACCCAGCCCGCGCTGTTCACCGTCGAGTACGCCCTGGCCGCGCTCTGGCAGGCCGCCGGGGTCCGACCGGCCGCGATGATCGGCCACTCCATCGGCGAGTACGTCGCGGCCACCGTGGCCGGCGTGCTGAGCCTGCCGGACGCGCTGCGGGTGGTCGCCGCCCGGGGCCGGCTGATGCAGTCGTTGCCCGCCGGCTCGATGCTCGCCGTCGCGCTGGACGAGTCGGTCGTCGCCGACCTGCTGCCCGACGGCCTCTCGGTGGCCACGGTCAACGGCCCGGGCACCTGTGTGGTGGCCGGCGAGACCGCCGCCGTCGAGGCGTTCGCCGCGACGCTGAAGGGCAAGTCGAAGGCGTTGCGCACGTCGCACGCGTTCCACTCGCCGATGGTGGAGCCGATTCTCGCCGAGTTCACCGCGCTGATGGGCACGGTCCCGCTGCGCCCGCCGACGGTGCCGTTCCTGTCCAACGTCACCGGCACCTGGATCACCGCTGAGCAGGCGATCGACCCGGCGTACTGGGCGACGCACCTGCGTCAGCCGGTCCGCTTCGGCGACTGCGTGGCCACCCTGCTGGCCGCCGGCACGTGGCAGCTGGTCGAGTGCGGTCCCGGCCGGCAGTTGGCCAGCCTGGCCCGGATGCAGGTCGCGAAGGCCGCGCCGGAGCAGCGCTCGCTCACCCCGCTGGCCAGCCTGCCCGCCGCCGGGGAGAGCACCGGTGATCTGGCCGCCCTGCTCGCCACCGCCGGCGCGCTGTGGTGCGCCGGGCTTCCGGTGCGCGTCGACGCCGACCCGACGGCCCGCCGGGTGCCGCTGCCCACGTACCCGTTCGAGCGCCGCCGCTACTGGATCGAGCCGGACCCGGAACAGCCCGTCGCCGCCGCGCCGGTGGAGACCGGGCCGCGACCGCTGGCCGGGTGGTTTGCGGTGCCGGTCTGGCGGCAGGCCGCGCCGCTGCCGCCGTCCGGGTCGTTGGGCCGCTGCCTGGTCCTCACGGCGGGTCCGCGCGGTGACGCGCTGGTCGCCGGCCTGCGGGCCGCCGGTGCCGACCCGGTGCCGGTACGCCCCGGCGACGCCTTCGCCGCCGCCGACGGTGGTTACCGGCTGCGCCCGGGTGTACGCGCCGACCACGACGCGTTGGTCGCCGCGCTCACCGCCGACGCCGCACCGCCGATCCGGCTGGTGCACGCGTTCACCCTGGACGCCGCGCCGACTGGCACCGACATCGCGGCCACCTGGGCCGCCCAGGACCTGGGCTTCTTCAGCGCCCTGCACCTGGTGCAGGCGCTCGCCGGCGCCGGGCTGACCGGCGAGGAGCACGGCCTCGCCCTGGACCTGCTCACCGCCGGCACCGGCGACGTGCGCGGCGACGACCTGCGCCGCCCGGAGCACGCCACCCTCGCCGGGTTGGCCCGGGTGCTCCCGGCCGAGCTGCCCGGGCTGGCGGTCCGGCTCATCGACGCGGACCCGACCGACGACGACGCCGGCCCGCTGGTCGCCGAGCTGCGCCGTCCCCGGGAGCCCGAGGTGGCCCTGCGTGGCGGCCGCCGCTGGGTGGCCGACGTCGAGCAGGTGACGATCGACGCCGAGGGGGAGCCGGGCGCGCTCCGCGACGGCGGCCGGTACGTGATCACCGGCGGCCTCGGCGGCATCGGCATCACCCTGGCCGAGGACTTCGCCACCCGGGCGCGCGCGAAGCTGGTGCTGCTGGCCCGCTCCGGGCTGCCCGAGCGCGAGCGGTGGGACGACCACCTCGCCGTGCGCGGCGATGATCGGGCCGGACGGGCCATCGCGGCGATCCGCCGGATAGAGGCCGCCGGCGCCGAGGTGCTCGTGCTCGCCGCCGACGTCACCGACCCGGCCGACCTGCGCCGGGTCCGCGACGCCGCGACGGCCGCGTACGGCGGCGTCGACGGCATCGTCCACGCGGCCGGTCTGCCCGGCGGTGGGATGGCCGAGGTCAAGGAGCGGGCCGAGGCGGAACGGGTGCTCGCCCCGAAGCTCGCCGGCACCCTCGCCCTCGCCCAGGTCTTCGGCGACCTGCCGCTGGACTTCGTGGTGCTCTGCTCGTCCATCACCGCGGTGGTCGGCGGCTTCGGGCAGGTCGACTACTGCGCCGCGAACGCCTTCCTGGACGCGCACGCCCGCTCCGGCGCGGGCTGGCGGGCCCCGGTGCTGTCGCAGAACTGGGGTGGCTGGGCCGAGGTGGGCATGGCCGTGGAGACCGCCGCGCCGGCCGGGTTCCGGGCGGCCGGCCGCGACACGGTGACGAGCCCGGTCGACCACCCGGTGCTCACCACGAAGGTCACCGGGCCGGCGGAGACGGTGCTGCACGGTCTGGTCTCCGCCAGCACCCACTGGCTGCTCGACGAGCACCGGATCGGCGGGGTTCCGGTGGTGCCGGGCACCGCCCACCTGGAGTCGGTGCGGGCCGCGGTGGCGTCCGCGCTGCCCGCCCCCGGCCCGGGAGCGGCCGTGGAGCTGCGCGACGTGGTCTTCCTGGAGCCGTTCGCGGTGCCCGACGGCACCGTCGCCCAGTACCGGGTGGAGCTGACGCGGGCCGACGACGGCGGCACGGACTTCGCGGTCCGGAGCCTGGCCGGTGGCCGACTGCGCACCCATGTGCGGGGCGCGGCCGGCTGGACCGACGAGCCGGCCCCACCGGCTGTCCCGGCCGTTCCGGCCGGCCGTCGGGTGGACGACGACGCCTCCTTCGGCCGGGGCAGGACCAGCATGCTCACCTTCGGGCCGCGCTGGGCGGCGCTGGGCGAGCATCACCTGGCCGACGGCTCCGAACTGGCGGTGGTCGAGGCACCCGCTCCGGCCGTCGGCGACCTGCCCGACTGGGGCCTGCACCCCGCGCTGCTGGACGTGGCGACCGCGTTCGGCCGGGGTCAGGGCAGCGGCACGTACCTGCCGATGTCGTACGGCCGGATCGTGGTGCGGGGGCCGCTGCCGGCCCGGTTCACCAGCGAGCTGCGGCACCGGGCCGGCGACACCGACGAGGTCGTCGCCGCCGATCTGTCGCTGCGCGACCCGGGCGGCCGGGAGCTGGTCGCGATCAGCGACTTCGTGCTGCGCCGGGTCGACCAGGGCGCGGTCACCGGCGGCCTGACCGGACCGTCCGACGCTGACGGAGGCTCTGCCGCGCCGACCTCGACCGAGGACATCCGGCCGGTGGACGGCGCGGAGGCGTTCCGTCGCAGCCTCACCGCCGGCCTCGGCGCCCAGGTGGTCATCGCCACCCGGACGGTGGACGACATCCGCCGCCGAGCCGGGCGGGTCACCACCGGCAACCTCACCGGCGACGACGTGGTCGCCGATCCGGTCCAGCCCGGCGTCGGGGACGGCAGCGCCGCACCGGGCACCGAGCTGGAGAGCACCATCGCCCGGGTGTGGCAGGACGCGCTCGGGGTGACCCGGGTCGGCCTCGACGACGACTTCTTCGCCCTGGGCGGCAACTCTTTGGTCGCGGTGCAGCTCATCGCGGCGATGCGCAGGGCGACCGGGGTGAAGCTGCCGATGCGCAGCCTCTTCGAGATCCCCACCGTGGCCGGGCTGGCCGCCCGGATCGAGGAGTTGCGCGGCACGACCACCGACGAGCCGGCCAGCCCGGCACCGATCCCCGCCATTCCGCGACTGCCCCGCGCGTGACGAGAAATCAGGACTGGAGAGCCATGAGCGACACGATCGCCACGCTGCCCGTGGTCGTCGAATCCGACGGCCGGGCACTGACCGAGCTGATTACCGAGCGCCGCGCCGAGCTGCGGACCACCCTCGCCGAGCAGGGTGGTCTGCTGTTCCGCGGCTTCGACGTGGACGGGGTGGACGGCTTCGACCAGGTGGTCCGGGCGCTGTCCGGTGAGCCGCTGACCTACACCGAGCGGTCCTCGCCGCGGCACGCCATCAAGGGCCAGGTGTACACCTCGACCGACTACCCGCCGGACGAAGAGATCTTCCTGCACAACGAGAACTCGTACCAGGCGCGCTGGCCGTTGACCCTGTTCTTCTACTGCATCACCGCGCCGGAGACGCTGGGCGCCACACCCCTGGCCGACATCCGCCAGGTCTACCGGGAGATCGACCCCGCGGTACGCGAGGAGTTCGTCCGCCGCCGCTGGATGCTGATGCGCAACTTCCACGAGGACTTCGGCGCCAGCTGGCAGCACGTGTTCGGCACCGACGACCGGGCCGAGGTCGAGGCGTACGCGGCCGCCAACCGGATCAGTCTGGAGTGGACCGGCCGCGACGGGCTGCGTACCCGGGCGGTCCGCGACGCCGTGCACCACCGGCCCGGCTCGGACACCCCCCGCTGGTTCAACCACGCCACCTTCTTCCACGTGAGCAGCCTGGCCAAGGACATCCAGGAAGGCCTGCTGGCCATGTTCGGCGCCGACGGGTTGCCGTCGAACACCTACTACGGCGACGGCGGTGAGATCCCCGCCGACGTCATGGACCACCTGCGCGCCGCGTACCGGGCCGCCAGCGTCCGATTCGACTACCAGCGCGACGACGTGCTGGTGGTCGACAACATGACCGCCGCGCACGGGCGGGAGCCGTTCACCGGCGCCCGGAGGATCGCCGTCGCGATGGCCGAACCGCACACCCCCGACACCGTTGGAGAGCAGTGATGGCCGAAACCCGATTCCTGGTCGTACGCAACGACGAGGAGCAGTACTCCATCTGGTCGGCCGAGCGGGACCTCCCGGCGGGGTGGCACGACGCCGGCTTCGCCGGCACCCGCGAGGAGTGCCTGGCGCACATCGACACCGTCTGGACCGACATGCGCCCCCGCTCGGTACGCGAGGCGAGCCGGTGAGCGCGAGGAGCACAGCGCAGCGGAGCCCCGCAGTCGCGAACGGAAGGCGGCACCGGTGAGCGCGAGGAGTGCAGCGAAGCGGAGCCCCGCAGTCGCGAACGGAAGGTGGCACCGATGACCAGGGAGTGGACCTTCCCGGCCTCCTTCGCCCAGGAGCGGGTGTGGACCGCCAACCAACTCGACCCGGGTTCGCCGGTCTACAACGTCTCGGCGCCGTGGCGGTTCCCGGCCGGCGTCACCGCGGCGCAGGCCGTCGAGGTGCTCGCCCAGGTGGTCGCCCGGCACGAGTCGCTCCGTACCCACCTGCGGATGGTCGACGGCGCGCTGGTGCAGGTGGTCCGTGCCGCCGAGCCGCTGGAGCTGCCCGAGCTGGACCTGACCGGCCTGCCCGCCGACGAGCAGGAGCGCCGGTACGCCGAGACGATGACCGAGCTTGCCCGCACCCCGATCCCGTTGGACGCCCCGCCACCGTGGCGGGCCCGGCTGGCCCGCTTCGACGACCGGCTCCGGTTGCAGTTCGTGGTGCACCACGCGGTCTTCGACAGCCACTCCGCGGTGCTCTTCGACGCCGAGTTGGCCGCGTTCAGCCGGGCCGCGCTGACCGGCGCGCCCGCCGACGTGCCCGAGCTGCCCATCCAGTACGCCGACTTCGCCGTCTGGCAGCGTGACCAGCTCTCCGGTGACGAGCTGACACGCCAGCTCGCCTTCTGGCGCGAGCAGTTGGCCGGCGCGCCGGCGGTGACCGGCCTGCCGTTGGACCGGCCACGCCCCACCCAGCTCGGCTTCGCCGGCGACGAGGTGCGTTTCGACCTTCCCGAAGGGCTGCTGGACCGCGTCGGGCAGCTCGCCGCCGACGCCTCGGCCACCCCGTACATGGTGCTGCTGGCCACCTTCGCGGCGCTGCTGTCCCGGATCTCCGGCGATCCCGAGGTGGTGGTCGGGGTCTCCACCGCCGGGCGGGACACGGCCGAGCTGACCCCGCTGATCGGCATGTTCGTCAACCCGGTCGCGCTGCGGTGCGACCTGGCCGGCGACCCGAGCGTCGCCGAGCTGCTCGGCCGGATCCGTGCCGGCCTGGTGGACGCGATGGAGCACGGGCAGACGCCGTTCCAGCGGATCGTCGAGGTGGTCACACCGCACCGTGACCCGTCGGTGCAGCCGGTGTTCCAGACCGCGCTGAACTTCATCCCGGACTCCGGCCTGGACCCGGTGCCGCTGGGCACCACCAAGGACGACCTGGCCTTCGACATCACCGGCGGCACCAGTCGGCTGGTCTACCGCACCGACCTGTTCGACCGGGCCACCGCCGAGTCGGTCGTCGCCCGCTACCTGCGGCTGCTCGCCGCCGCCGTCGCCGACCCGGCGACGCGGCTGTCCGCGCTGCCCCTGCTCGACGACGCCGAACGCGACGTGCTGCTCACCTGGACCGGCACCGGTGGTGAGGTCGCCCCGGCCACCCTGGTCGCCGAGGTCGAGCGGCAGGCCGCCGCCACCCCGGCCGCGGTCGCGCTGGTCTGCGACGGCATGCACCTGAGCTACGCCGAGCTGGCCGCCCGGGCCAACCGGCTGGCCCGGCTCCTGGTCGAGCGCGGCGCCGGCCCGGAGACCAGGGTCGCGCTGCTGCTGCCCCGCTCGGTGGAGCTGGTGGTGGCCATCCTCGCGGTGCTCAAGTCCGGCGCGGCGTACCTGCCGGTGGACACCGACTACCCGGCGAACCGGATCGGCTACCTGCTGGCCGACGCCGAGCCGGCGCTGGTGCTGGCCACCCCGCGGACGGCCGAGCTGGCCCCGACCGACGCGCTGGTGCTCGGTCCGACGACCGCCGCCGACCTGGACGGCGCCGACCTGACCGACGACGACCGGCGGTCGCCGCTGCACCCGGAGCACCCCGCGTACCTGCTCTACACCTCCGGCTCCACCGGCCGGCCCAAGGGCGTGCTGATCGAGCACCGCGCGGTCACCGCGTACCTGGCCTGGGCCCAGGACACCTACCCCGGGCTGGCCGGCACCGCGCTGCTGCACTCGCCGGTCTCGTTCGACCTGACCGTGACCGGGCTGCTCGGCCCGCTCACCGCCGGCGGCACGGTCCGGTTGGCCGGCATCGACACGCCGGCGGCCCGCGCCGGCGGCCCGCCCACCTTCCTCAAGGTCACCCCCAGCCACCTGCCGCTGCTCGACGACGCGCTGTCGCCCACCACCGACCTGGTGATCGGCGGCGAGGCGCTGGCCGGTGAGCAACTGGCCGGCTGGCGGGGGGCCCACCCCGAGGTGGCCGTGATCAACGAGTACGGCCCCACCGAGGCGACCGTCGGCTGCGTCGCGGCCCGGATCGCCCCCGGGCAGCCGGTGCCCGCCGGTCCGGTGCCGATCGGCCAACCCACCTGGACGACCCGGGTCCACCTGCTCGACGCCGCGCTGACCCCGGTACCGCCGGGCGTGGTCGGCGAGCTGTACGTCGCCGGGTCGCAACTGGCCCGGGGCTACCTGCGCCGGCCGGCGCTCACCGCCGAGCGCTTCCTGCCCTGCCCGTACGGGCCGGCGGGGGAGCGGATGTACCGCACCGGTGACCTGGCCCGCTGGCGGGCCGACGGGACGCTGGAGTACGTGGGCCGCCGGGACAACCAGGTCAAGGTCCGGGGCATGCGGATCGAGCTGGGCGAGATCGAGTCGGTGCTGCGTGCCCGGCCGGACGTGGACGAGGCCGTGGTCGTGGTCCGCGCCGACAGCGGCGAGCCGACACTGGTCGGCTACCTGGTCGGCCGGGTCGACGAGGCGGCGCTCGCCGCCGACCTGGCCCTTGAGCTGCCCGCGCACCTGGTGCCGAGCGCTCTCGTCCGGCTGGACGCGCTGCCGCTGACCCCGAACGGCAAGCTGGACACCGCCGCGCTGCCGGCCCCGGCCGCCGCCACCTCCGGCGGCTTCGTCGCCCCGCGCACCGACGCCGAGGCCCTGGTCGCCGAGATCTACGCCGAGATCCTCCAGTTGGAGAAGGTCGGTGCGCTCGACGACTTCTTCGCCCTGGGTGGCAACTCGTTACGCGGCATGCGGGCGATGGCGCGCATCCGCGCCGAGGTGGACGTGGAGTTGCCGATGCGGGCGCTGTTCAGCAGCCCGGTGGTCGCCGACCTGGCCGCCCAGATCGAGCAGCGGATCGCCGCCGAGCTCGACGAGCTCTCCGACACCGAGGTCGCCGCGCTGCTCGCGGCGGAGAAGGACACCCCGACATGACCGACGTGAAGGACCCGGCCCGCGACGCCGCCCGACAGGCGCTGATCACCCAACGGCTGCGCCGCCGGTCGGGCGGCACCCCCGCCGCGCGGATCACCCCCCGCCCGCCGGACGCCGAGGTGCCGCTGTCGTACGCCCAGGAGCGGGTCTGGTTCATGGATCAGCTCGCCCCCGGCGAGGCGGCGTACCACATCGCGGTGCCGCTGCGGGTGCGTGGCCCGCTCGACGTCGCGGCCCTGCGCCGGGCGC
Source organism: Micromonospora sp. NPDC005206 (assembly GCF_040608175.1). Taxonomy (NCBI): domain Bacteria; kingdom Bacillati; phylum Actinomycetota; class Actinomycetes; order Micromonosporales; family Micromonosporaceae; genus Micromonospora; species Micromonospora sp. NPDC005206. Next base: position 134,768 of record NZ_JBEXHU010000016.1, on the reverse strand, counting down.
TGGCCGACCTGACCCGGCGGCACGAGTCGCTGCGCACCCGGTTCCCGGCCGACTCCGACGGGCGGCCCACCGCGGTGCTCGACGACGCGGTCGAGGTGCCGCTGACCGTGGTCGACGCCGCCGACGAGGCCGCCGCGCGGGCGCTGGTCGACCAGGCGGCGGCCGAGCCGTTCGACCTGGCCAACGGGCCGCTGCTGCGGGCCCTGCTGATCCGCCTGGCGCCGACCGAGCACGTGTTCTTCCTCGGCCAGCACCACATCGTCGGCGACGGCTGGTCGGTAGACGTGCTGTTGCGCGACCTGATCACCCGCTACCGCGACAGGGAGCTGCTTGCCCTGCCGGTGCAGTACGGCGACTTCGCCGTCTGGGAGGCGCGGGAGCTGACCGGGCCGAGTGCCCGCCGGCACCTGGACTGGTGGAAGGGACGGCTGGCCGGGATCACGCCCCTGGAGCTGCCGCTGGACCTGCCCCGGCCGGCGACCCAGACCTACCGGGGCGACTTCGTCGAGTTCACCCTGGACGCTGCCGCCACCGAGGGGCTGGCCGCGCTGACCCGCTCCTACGGCGGCACGCTGTTCATGACCCTGCTCGCTGCGTACCAGGTGTTCCTGGCCCGGCACGCCGGCCAAGACGACTTCGCGGTGGGCGCCTCGGTGGCCGGCCGGTCCGCGCCGGAGCTGGAGAACGTGGTCGGCATGTTCGTCAACATGCTGCCGCTGCGCGCCGAGCTGGCCGGCGACCCGACCTTCACCGAGCTGCTGGGGCGGACCCGCCGCGCGGTGCTGGACGGGTTGGAGCACGCCGAGGTGCCGTTCGCCCGGGTGGTGCACGAGCTGGGCCTGCCACGCGATGTCAGCCGCTCGCCGGTGTTCCAGGCGATGTTCGTGTTGCAGAACTACGAGATGGGCCGGTTCGACGGTGTCGCCGACGACGGCGGGGTCGGCTTCGAGTGGCATCCGATGGAGCTGCGCGCCACCCGCTTCGACTTCGAGCTGCACGCCGTCGAGACCAGCGACGGGCTCTGGGGCAAGCTGGTCTTCAACACCGACCTGTTCACCCGGGCCACCGTCGAGCGGATGGCGCACCGGCTGACCACCCTGCTGCGCGCCGTGGTCGCCGCACCGGACCTGCCGGTCTCCGCGCTGGACCTGCTCGCCCCGGCCGAGCGGGAGCTGTTGACCGGATGGAACGACACCGCCGGCGACTTCCCCCGGCAGCAGACGCTGCACGCCCCGATCGAGGAGCGGGCCGCCCGTACCCCGGACGCGGTGGCGCTGCGGTTCTCCGGCCGCTCGGTGACGTACGCCGAGCTGAACGCGGCGGCGAACCGGGTGGCGCACCGCCTGCGCGGCGCCGGGGTGGGCCCGGAGACCCTGGTCGGGGTCTGCGCGGAACGTTCGGTGGAGCTGGTCGCCGGCCTGCTCGGCGTGCTCAAGGCCGGCGGCGCCTACCTTCCGCTGGACCCGGAGTACCCGCCGGACCGGCTGGCCTTCATGGTCACCGACGCCGCGGCGCCGGTGGTGCTGGTGCAGGAACACCTACGCGACGTGCTGCCGGCGACCGACGCGAGCGTGCTCGCCCTGGACGACGAGTCGACCTGGGCCGACCAGCCGGTGACCGACCCGACTCCGGCGGCGGACCCGGCCAACCTCGCGTACGTCATCTACACCTCCGGCTCCACCGGCCGGCCCAAGGGCGTGCCGAACACCCACCGGGGCATCGTCAACCGCCTCGACTGGATGCAGCGCACCTATCGGCTCGGCGCCGACGACGCGGTGTTGCAGAAGACCCCGGCCAGCTTCGACGTCTCGGTCTGGGAGTTCTTCTGGCCCCTGCGCGAGGGCGCCCGACTGGTGCTGGCCGAGCCGGGCGGTCACAAGGACGCCGGCTACCTGCGCGACCTGCTGATCTCCGAGCGGGTCACCACCGCCCACTTCGTACCGTCCATGCTCACCGTCTTCCTCGCCGAGGACGGCGTCGAGGCGGCCACCGCGCTGCGTCGGGTGATCTGTAGCGGCGAGGAGCTGCCGCTCGCCGCGGCCCGGGACTTCACCGCCGGGTTGCCCGGCTGCGGCCTGCACAACCTGTACGGCCCCACCGAGGCGGCGATCGACGTCAGCGCCTGGACGTGCGACCCGGCGCTGCTGGCGGAGCTGACCAGCGTGCCGATCGGCGCGCCGATCAGCAACCTGAGGCTGCACGTGCTGGACGCCCGGGGCAACCCGTGCCCGGTCGGCGTCGCCGGTGAGCTGCACATCGGCGGCGTCGGGCTGGCCCGGGGCTACCACCGCCGGCCGGCGCTGACCGCCGAACGGTTCGTGCCGGACCCGTTCGCCGCCGAGCCGGGCGCCCGGCTCTACCGCACCGGCGACCTGGCCCGCTGGCGCGTCGCGCCCGGCGTGGCGGACGGCGGGGTGCTCGAGTTTCTCGGGCGGATCGACCACCAGGTCAAGCTGCGCGGGCTGCGCATCGAGCTGGGCGAGATCGAGAGTGCGCTGCGCGCCCAGCCCGGGGTGACCGAGGCGGTGGTGCTGGTCCGCGAGGACACCCCCAGCGACAAGCGGCTCACCGGGTACCTGGTCGGCGCGGCCGAGCACGACGCGGTCAAGGCGGCGTTGAAGGAGACCCTGCCCGAGTACATGGTGCCCGCCGCGTTCGTCACCCTGGACGCCCTGCCGCTGAGCCCGAACGGCAAGCTGGACCGCAGGGCGCTGCCCGCGCCGGTGGTCACCCGCGCCGCGTCGGTGGCGCTGGTCGAGCCGCGCGACGACACCGAGCGGTTGCTCGCCGGCATCTGGTCGGACGTGCTCGGGGTGGCGACCCTCGGCATCGACGACGACTTCTTCGATCTGGGTGGGCATTCGATGCTCGCCACCCAGGTGGTGGCCCGGATCCGCAAGGCCGAGCACGGGGGACGGCCGGTCGGCGTGATGGACCTGTTCCAGCAGCGGACCATCCGCGACCTGGCCACGTTCATGTCCGGCGACGGTGAGAGCGACGGGCCGCGCCGGCTGCTCTACGAGCTGACCAAGCCGATCCCGGTGGCGCAGCGGGTGATCACCTACGTCTGTGTGCCGTACGGCGGCGGCAGCGCGATCGTCTACCAGCCCCTCGCGGACGCGCTGCCGGCCGGGCACGCGCTCTGGTCGCTGGCCATCCCGGGTCACGACGTGGGGCTCACCGAGGACGCGCTGCCCTTCGACGAGCTGACCTCCCGGGTCGCCGAGGAGATCCTGGAGCGCGTCGAGGGCCCGCTCGCCCTGTACGGGCACTGCGGCGTCGGCAGTGCGATCGTCGCCGAGGTGGCCCGCAAGGTGGAAGCCGCCGGCCGGGAGTTGACCGCCCTCTACATCGGCGCGATGTTCCCGTTCGCCCGTCCGAAGGGACTTTTCGCGGCGGTCCGCACCCGGCTGGAGAAGCTGCGCAGCAACAAGCACTACGCGAGCTGGCTCAAGTCGATGGGGGTGGACACCGACGAGCTGGACCCGGAGCAGGCCGACCGGATCATCAGCAACATGCGCGCCGACTCCCGGGCCTCGGAGGAGTACTTCACGGACCTGCTCGACCGGCGCGCGGAGAAGCTGCGCGCCCCGATCATCTCGGTGGTCGGCTCGGAGGACCCGGTCACCGACTACCACACCGAGCGGTACGCCGAGTGGCAGTTCCTCAGCGACCGGCTGGGGCTGGTCGTCCTCGACCAGGCCGGGCACTTCTTCCTCAAGTACCGGGCCGAGGAGCTGGCCGAGATCGTCACCCGGGTGCACCCGGCGCTCGTCGCCGGCGACGTCGCCGCGCTGACCCCGCAGGCACGCGGCGAGGACGCCGGCTGGGCGGTGGCCGACACCACGGGCGTCGACGCCCGCACCGGCCCGGAACAGCCGGTGGTCCGGCCGAGCATGGCCCGGTTCGTGGCGGTCACCGCCGGTCAGTTGGTCTCCACCACCGGCTCCGCGCTGACCGCGTTCGCCCTGCCGATCTGGCTGTTCACCCGCACCGGCTCGGTGGCCAACCTGGGCCTGCTCTGGGCCCTCGCGCTGGTCTGCGGCGTGCTGATGCTGCCGGTCGCGGGCGCGATCACCGACCGGGTCAGCCGGCGAAAGATCATGATGATCGCCAGTTGCAGCGCCGGCTCGATCCAGCTGATCCTCGCCGCGCTGCTCTGGACCGACAACCTGGCGCTCTGGCACATCTACGCCCTGGTGGCGCTGAGTCAGGTCGCCGGATCGTTCCAGCGGATCGCGTTCCAGTCGGCCGTGCCGCAGCTGGTGCCCAAGCGCTACCTGGGCCACGCCATGGGCATCACCCAGCTCTCCAACGGCTTCGGCATGCTGCTCATGCCGGTCTTCGCCGCGGGTCTGCTGGCCGCCATCGACCTCAAGGGCATCCTGCTGCTGGACGTGGTCAGCTACCTTGTCGCGGTGGTGACCCTGTCGGTGGTCCGCTTCCCCGACCTGCTCGGCTGGCGGCCCAGGGAGCGGCTGCTGGTGGCGATCGCGAACGGCCTGCGCTACTCGTGGCGCCACCGCGGCTTCCGCCTGATGCTGGGCTACTTCGCGCTGGGCAACATCTTCCTGGCCCCCGCGCTGGTGCTCACCACACCGCTGGTGCTCTCCTTCGGCAGCGCCACGCAGGTGGCCCAGGTGGCTCTAGCCGAGGCCCTCGGCGCGGTCGCCGGTGGCGTACTCATGTCGCTGTGGGGCGGGCCCCGACACCGACGCATGATCGGCGTGCTGATCGGCAACATCGGCACGGCGGTCGGCTGCGTCCTGGTCGGCCTGGACGCGTCCGTCGCGATGATCTGCGTCGGCGCCTTCTGGCTGGCCATGTCGATGACCACCGCGCAGTCCATCTACGCCACCATCGTCCAGGTCAAGGTGCCGCAGCGCTTCCACGGCCGGGTGTTCAGCCTCAACCAGACCATCACCTGGTCGACGCTGCCGATCGGCTTCGCGCTGCTCGCCCCGGCCGCCACCGGTCTGTTCGAGCCGATGCTCGCCCCGGACGGGGCGCTCGCCGGGTCGGTGGGCGCGGTGATCGGCACCGGTCCGGGCCGGGGCATCGGCTTCGCGTACGTCTGCTTCGGCGCGGCGCTGGTCCTGATCAGCCTGGGCGGCTTCGCGATCCGGCTGCTGCGCCGTTTCGACCTGGAGGTGCCGGACTCGCTGCCCGACGACCTGATCGGCGCGCAGGAGCGGGAACGCCGACTGGCCGCCCGCGCCACGGAACGCGAGGAGGAGCGGGTGCCGGTCGGGGTGTGACGGGTGCGGGTGCCACCGCCGTGCCGCACGGCACCGCGGTGGCACCCACCGCGTACGAGATCATCTTCGGGATTGGCCGGACCTCCCGAGCTGCGCCGTGGTACGAGTGCTCGGTGAATCCTGATGGCCGCAGCCGGCCTGCGGGCAGCCCGCCACCGCGCGACCGGCTGGTGGCACGCGCGAAAGCAACTGCCGCTCGGGTTCGGGGCCGAGGTGGCCGGGCGGGACGACTGCGGCTCAGTCAACTGGAAGTCGCCCTGGTCATCTCGGTACAGGCAGGACTCGCCGCGGCTCTGGCCTGGTCGATAGGGCACGATCTGCTGGGCAACCCCGCGCCGATCTTCGCCCCCTCCGCTGCGGTGGGCACGATCGTCGCCTCACTCGGGCAGCGCGCCCACCGCACGGTCGAACTGCTGCTCGGAGTCGGGCTCGGCATCGCCACCACCGACTTCCTGCTGTCCTTTCTGGGCACCGGGTTCTGGCAGACCGGATTCGTCGTCGGGTGCGCCATCCTCGCCACGCTGGTGCTCTTCGGACGCAGCGGGGCGGCCGTCGGCCAGGCCGGCGGCACGGCGGTGCTGCTCGCGACCCTGGCGCCGGCCCAGAAGGACCTGGAATGGCCGCGCATCGTTGAGGCGATGGTCGGCGGAGCGGTGGGCCTCGTGGTGGTCGCCTTGCTGATACCGCTGAACCCGATGCGGATCCTCGACCGTGACGCGGCCCCCATCTTCCACTGCCTCGCCCGTCAGTTACGGGAGGTCTCCAAAGCGCTGACGACGAGCGATCAGCAGCGGGCGGTTCGCGCGTTGGACGCCCTACGCGCCATGGGACCGGACCTCGACCGGATGCACCAGGCACTCAGCGGCGCCGAGGAGGTCGTCAGCCTCGCGCCGGCCCGTTGGCTGCGCCGGCAGGATGTGGAGCGGTTCGCGCGTGCGAGCCAGCAGATGGAACGGGTCATCGAGCACAGTCGGGGAGTGGCCCGCAGGTCAGCGCTGGCCTTGCAGTACAACGAACGGGTTCCTCCCGACCTGCCCGCGAGTGTCGGACAACTCGCCGACGCCGTCGAGTTGCTGCGCCGTGAGCACCGCGCCGGGCGCCCCACCGAGAAGACCCGGTACGCGGTACGCGCCGCCGTCTTCCAGGCTGGCCGAGCCCGAGCCCAGAGGGTCGACGAATTCGGCGACGCGGTGGTGACCCAGGTGCGTACCGCCGCCAGCGACCTCCTTCGCGCCACCGGGTGCGACGCGACAACGGCGAATGAGGAGGTACGCGACGCGGTGCAGCGGGGCGAGGAGTCCGTTCGAGCGGGTGGTACGCCGGAATGAGTCACCGGGTCGACGCCCACCCGGTGAAACGCTCGACCAGGTCAGCCGGCGGTCGGTCAGGGTGACGCGCACGCACCAATCCGGTGTGCCACGATTGAACGGACCTCGGGATGGCGCTGTGTCCCGGGTCGAGACAGTCGCCGCGTATCCGGATCTGCCGGGGGAGTGATGTTCGGAACCCCGTAAGGTGCGGCCAGTGGGGTGGGAGGCACTGGGGCAGTGGGGTGAAGACGCCGCTCGCATCGAACCGCTCGCTGGCGGAGTAGCCAACGACGTGTGGAGCGTGCGCGTCAACGGGCGCCTCGCGGTCGGTCGTCTCGGCACCAGGAGCGACGCTGATCTCGCATGGGAGACCGGTCTCCTGCAACACCTCGACCGTGCGGGTCTGACCGTGCCGGTGCCGATCCCGACTACGGACGGCCGGCTGTTCGCCGACGGTCTGGTGGTGATGACCTACCTGGATGGCGGACCGCCCGAGACGCAGGCCGACTGGCGTCGCGTGGCCGGCACGCTGCGCGAGCTGCATCGGTTGACGCAGGGCTGGCCGCAGCGCCCAGGCTGGCGATCGTCGACCGACCTCCTGCACGCCGAGACCGGGACGAAGATCGACCTCGGCGCGATGCCCCCGGAGGGGGTTGCTCGATGCCGGGCAGCGTGGGCGCGGCTGATCGGACGTCGGACATGCGTCGTCCACGGCGACCTCAACCCTGGCAACGTCCGGATGACCGAGAATCAGGTCGCGCTGATCGACTGGGACGAGTCGCACGTCGATGTCCCCGACCTCGACCTCGTGCTGCCCGACAATGCCGCTGGCCTCGACGACGGCGCGTACGACATCGCCGCGCAGGCGTCGGCCGCATGGGAGGCCGCGGTCTGCTGGGACGACGAGTACGCAGTCAAGCGGCTCGCCGAAGTCCGAGCGGTCTGAGAACGCGTTCGAGGAGCGGGGTTGTTGGCGGTCGAGTCCGCATACGCCGACCACGAGCACACGGTGCACGAGGGCCTGCGCTTCATGCTGCTGACACCACCCGGCTCGGCCTGCTCCACTGCGTGGAGGTCGCGGACAACCTGCCCGGCGTCGTCCTGGTCCGCCACACGAAGAACCGCGACGGCGGCACCCGGGTCTTCGGCCCGACGGCGTGGCGGGCGTTCGTCGGCCAGGTCACCGAGCGGCCGTAACCGCACCAGGGCGTACCCGAAGTCGCTGTCGGTCAGGGTGACGCGGTGGGAAGCTTGGCCAATTCGTTGCTCGCTTGTTGGAGGCGGCCGTCCGGCACGCACTCGGCGCGGCGGGTGCGGGTCCGGTCCGTAGCAGCGTGTGAAGGGTATATATGGCTTGCGCAGGCGCCGGGCTGAGAGTTTGACTGCTCGCCATGCCTTTCCCCGCACCGATTCTCGTTGGGGGTACGGGTCGTTCGGGAACGTCACGGATCGCCGACATCATCGGCGAACATCCGCTGATCCATCGGATTCCCATGGAGACCCGGTTCCTCATCGACCCGGGTGGCCTGCGGGACCTGGCCGACGCGCTCACCGATCGATACGACCCCACCGTCGGTGAAGACGCCCTGCACCGGCTGAGCGATTTCCTCACCGTACGAGTGCCCGGCCGGCGCGACGATCGCGGTAAAACCGTTCCCGAACTGGTCGGCGAGCGGCGCTACCGGGACGCGGTGCAACAGCTCTGGCCGCAGTTGATCGCGTACACATACGACGAACCTGCGCCCGCGGAAGGCTTCGGGAACGCTGACCGGCCTGCCGGGCCGTTCGAGCCGCTGAGCCGCCGGCGGGTACTTCCCAGGTATTTCAGCGACCGGGGCGAACTGCTCGGAATCTTGCGGGGCCTGATCGACACCGTGTTCGGCGGAGCAGCCGCCGACGCGGGCAAGCCGACCTGGTGCGAGAAGACACCGTTCAACCTGCTGTGCATGGAGTTCCTCTGGGAACTGGTCCCCGAAGCGACCATCGTGCACATCAAGCGTCACCCGGTCTCAGTGCTCGCATCCCACCTGGCCCAGCCATGGGCACCGCCCACCGTCGACGGCGCGCTCGCCTACCTCAAGCCGGTCTACCACCGATGGCTCACCTGGAAGAACACGGTCGACCTGACGGGCAGGCGATACATCGAGGTGAAAGCAGAAGATCTCGCAGCCGACTGGCCCGGGCAGCGCTGCGCCCTGTTCGAACGGCTCGACGTCGACGACTTCGCCACCCCTTCAACGTTTCAGTCGCACAAGCTGACAAACCGCAACGACCAATTCGACGACGAAACCCGCGAGTTCATCCAAGAAGCGCTCGGCGAGGTCATCCCGGCCATGGGATATGAGTGACGGCTCTGGCTGTCCACTTTGGCGACGCCGCGTCGCGCCACTCGACCGTTTTTTGGCCCGCGCTCATGGGCGGGTGCACGCTTCTGCCGCCGATAGCGTGGGCGGCAGCCAGTCGGGTGGGCACACGTCCTGCTACTCGAGGATTGAGCGCTTCACCGCGGTGATGATGTCTTGTCCTTGGCTGATCGCCGACGGTCTCTGCTGCCGGGCGATGGCGCCCGTGGGTGAGCTCCCGTCAGGGGGCGGCTGGTCGGTGGGCGGGCTGGAAGAGTTCGACGAGATTGCCCGAGGGGTCGGTGAGCAGGATCTGGCGTCCGCCGGGGCCGGCGATGACGTCGCTACGGAACGACAACCCGGCGCTGCGGAGTCGGTCGATCTCGGCATCCAGGTCGTCAACCGTGAGGTGGATGCGGTTGCGTCCGGCGGTGGTGGCGTCGTCGGGGGTGGCGCGGGCGCCTGAACTGGCTGGGCCGGACACCAGCAGCCGCAGCGGGCCGCGTACCACGTCCGCGAAGGCTGGCCCGGCACTGGTGTTCAGGGCAAAGCCGAGATGGGTGGTGTAGAAGTCGACGGCCGCCTGAACGTCGTCGACGATGTAGCGGACGCTGGCGTACTGATCGGACGCTGTCACAGCTGGTCTCCTTCAGGATCGCATGCGCTGAGGACGGGCAGCAGGTGCCTGACGCGGGTCTCGATGTCAGCCGCGATGCGCCGGAAGGCGAGGTAGCCAGCCCGATCGGTGCCGCCGGTGGCGGCGGGATCGGGAATGCTCCAGTGCATTCGCCGAGGCTGACCCGGGAAGTCGGGGCACGCCTCACGGGCTTTGTCGCATAGGCTGATGACGTAGTCGAACCGTCGACCGGACAGGGTGTCCCAGTGCCGGGGGCTCTGGCCGGTGATGTCGATGTCGAACTCCTCGCGGAGCACCCGAACGGCGTTGACGTCCAGGTGCGGCTTGGGCCGGCTACCGGCACTCATCGGCTCGACCTGGCCGTCAGTGGAGTGGCGGAGCATGGCCTCGGCGATCGGTGAGCGGGCGCTGTTGCCCGTGCACAGGAACAGCACGCCGACGCCGGGCGAGCGTTTCAGATCAGCTGGGGACACACCTGGCGCGACGTGCTCCCGGGTCAGCGCCGGGTGCAGGGCCGCCCCGGTGTCGGCGAGTGCGTTCGCGCAGCGGTCCAGATCCAGGTGGTAGTAGCTGTCGCGGCCGTCGAAGCTGCTTCGGGCGGCCGTGACCAGCCCGCCGTCGCGCAGCAGCCGCAGGTGGTACGAGACCAGGTTCTGCGGCTCGCCCACCAGCGTCACCAACTCTCGGACCCGATAATCGCTGGCTGCGAGCTCGGTCAGCAGCCGCCAGCGCAGCGGATGGGCGGCCAGGCGTACAAACGCCGGGGCACCCTGACTCGACAGCGTCACGACTGTACGTTACATCAAACGGGTGTGATGCATCAAGCAACTCTGATGAGGTGACGTGGATGGAGGAGGTGGGATGGCCTCCGAAAGCCATCTCCTACCCGGATAGGGCAGCGAGTGAGTCCACGTAGATCAGCGCCAACGCCGGGTGAGAGATGGCACGAGCGATGCGAGGCAGTAGCGGGCCGGCGCCGCTGTGCCCGACGAGCACGACATGCGTTTCGGTCTTGAGGCACGCCAGCACGGTGGCCACCGCGTCTGCGACGCCCCGATGGTGGCAAGGCCTGCCAGTGACGGCAGGGGTCAGATCTGGAATCGTGACGTCGCCACCGGCCGGCGCCACATGCGCCGCGACTCCCCGCCAGGTGGGCGTCCGAGAAGTACGGGAGCAACTTTGGTCACCCACCGATCGCTCGATCTCATTGCTTATGCGACACGACTCACCTTGCATGTGCGGTGGCCACCCGCTGGTGGCATCCCGTTCTGCCGCAGATGGTGCGGTGAGTCCGAAGGTCGTACCCACGTCCTACGGTGGGCCAATGGACTGGAAGATTGAACTCATCCCGGTTCCGGTGATCGACGTCGACCGGGCCAAGGCGTTCTACCAGAAGGTGGGCTTCAACGCCGACCAGGATCACAGGGTGCACGAGGGCCTGCGGTTCGTCCAGCTGACACCACCTGGCTCAGCCTGCTCCATCGTGATCGGCGAGGGCATCACCGACAAGATTCCCGGCACACAGGAAATCCAGGTTGTGGTCGCCGACGCCGAGGCAGCGCGTCGGCAACTGCTAGACGCCGGCGTCGAGGCCAGCGAGGTCGAGGTGCAGCCATGGGGCAGCTTCGTCTACTTCGACGATCCTGACGGCAACAGGTGGTCGCTGCAGGCGATCGAGTCACGCCCCAACGGCTGATCGGCGGTCATAACAGTCCTGGTAGCGCATTGATTTGTAGCCGCTGAGCGGGCGTCGGGGGCCGCACCTGCGAGACTGATAAGTCAGCCGGCCGCTCGTCGTTCAGGTAGTCGATGAGCCTGCTGCTGCTCGATCCGGCGGCTGCCACGCCGTCGACTCTGTTGGATGTCGTCGTTGTGCTGCCCGCTGATAGGACTGACGGAGCAGCGGGGTGAATTGAGGGTAGCCAGGACGGTGTCGCCGGCGGTCAGGCAGCGTGGCGGGCGCGGCGGCGGGCTCGGATGAAGGCTGTATCGCGCACGCGGCCCCACCAGGACCACGGAACGCTGGTCATGTACCGGCCGATCGACGCGAAGACCTGCGCGGCGTCGGCGTCGCGGCCAGTGCGCGCCAGCCCGTACGCCAAGAAGTTCGCGTCTTGCCACGACCAGGTCGCCTTGTCGCCGTGCAGGTCTCGGTCGTAATGGCTCAGGCAGGCGTGCACCATGGCCCACTCAAATGCCAGCGCCCAGTCCGAAAGAGACCTGCGGCTGCATCCGGATCTGCCGCTCTGGGCGGGCACACGGGGCATTCCGGCGGTGAGATCCTGGGCGGCATGACAGACCTCGACGCCAAGGCGAATCTCCATCGGTACCTACGGGAGGCACGCGAGGCGCTGCTCGGGAAGCTCGACGGGCTATCGGAGTACGACGTACGGCGCCCGCTCGTGCCGACCGGTACGAACCTGCTCGGGCTGGTCAAGCACGTGGCCTCGGTGACCGCCGGGTATTTCGGCGAGGCGTTCGACCGACCCTTTCCCGAGCTCGTCGCGGGTCTGAACGAGGACGCCGAGCCGAACGTGGACATGTGGGCCACAGCCGACGAGTCCCGCGACGACGTCATCGGCCTGTGGCACCGAGTCTGGGCACACGCAGACGCGACGATCGAGGCGCTCCCGATCGACGCGCCCGGCTCGGTACGGTGGTGGGGCCAGACGCCGGTGACGCTGCACCTCATCCTCGTGCACGTACTCGCCGAGCTGAACCGGCACGCCGGGCACGCCGACATCGTGCGGGAACTGGTCGACGGCCAAGTCGGCTGGCGGCGGCCCGGCGACAACGTGGTCGAGGGCGACGAGGCATGGTGGGCCGCCTACCGCGAGAGGCTGGAATCCACCGCCCGCGAGTTCGCCTGAGGACGCGAGCCTCGCGCTGTCAGCGACCGCAATCACGTGAGCACCGCAGAGCCGGGCGTTGGACGAGCCGCCGCCGAGCCCTGGCCGTCGTCCTCGACTCGGCAGGCATTCCAGCAGACTATGCGGGCGGCGGATTCCGCGGCCAGGCGTCGACGAATCGCCTCAGGAGAACAGCGAGGCTGTGTGACTCCTCGGCGGTGAAGCCGGCGAGCGCCTCGGCGACGCTTTGTCGCCGACTCTCGTTCATTTCGGCGACAAGCTTCCGGCCTCGGGCGGTGAGCCGGATCAGGGCGTACCGCGAGTCGTCCGGAGCAGACTCCCGCTGGATGTACCCCTCATCGAGCAGCTCCGTTGTCAGCCGGCTAGCGCGCGGCCGGTCCACTCCGATCATGTCGGCGATCTGAGATATCGACAAACCCGCACGGGGACTGCTGAGCGCGTCAAGGTAGCGGAAGCGTGCGGCGTTCGTGCGCATCCGCCCCAGCCGGCAGCCCGACGAGTCGGGTTAGTCTGCAGTCATGGCGAACGCGGAGCTGGACGAGTTGATCGTCGCGGACGCCGACGCGCTGCGCGTGTGGATGTCGGCCAACCACACCACGTCGCCCGGCGTCTGGCTCGCCCTGACCAAGAAGGGCGGCACAGTCACGACCCTGACCTGGCAGCAGGCGGTCGACGAGGCCCTGTGTTTCGGCTGGATCGACGGGCAGGCCCGTAAACGGGACCAGGAAACCTCCTGGATCCGGTTCACCCCTCGCAGGCCCCGCAGCTCCTGGTCACAACGCAACGTCGCCCACGTGACCCGGCTGGAAGCGCAGGGACGAATGCTGCCCCCGGGCCACGCAGCGATAGAAGCCGCGAAAGCGGACGGACGATGGGCGGCCGCCTACGCCCCACCGTCGGAAGCCGAAGTGCCGGCCGACCTACTCGCCGCCATCGCCGCCGACCCCGCCGCCCACGCCATGTTCGACGTACTCACCAAAACCAACCGGTTCGCTCTCATCTACCGACTCAACGCCGTCAAACGGGCGCAGACCCGCGAGCGAAAGATCGGCGACTTCGTTGCCATGCTGGCCCGTCACGAGACGATCTACCCACAGAAGGCCAAGCCTCCGAACTCGCCGTAACCACTATCGTTCTGGCATGGTGACCAAACCATCCGTTGCCGTCGCTGCGGCCTTCCTCGCGGACGGGCCTGCAGATGGCGCCGACCTCAGCCTGTTTGGACAGTTCGCCGGATCGTGGGCGCTGGACTGTACCGAGTACAACCCCGACGGGTCCTGGGCTGATCGTCGAGGCGAGTGGCACTTCGGGTATGCGTTGGGCGGGTGGGCAACCACCGATGTCTGGATCCTGCCCGGCGTCGAACATGGCGTCAGCGTGCGATTTCCCGATCCAGCAGCCGGTGCGGGTGTCTGGCGCTCGACGTGGGTGGGACCGGGCCGGCGTCGGACACACACCTTCCTGGCATCTCGCATCGGCGAGGAGATCGTGCTCGACGGCGACGATCTGCGCTGGACCTTCTCCCACATCGAAACCGACGAGTTCCGCTGGCGGAACGAGGCACAGCAGCCCGATGGCACGTGGCGGCTTCAACAGACGTTCCGAGTTTGGCGGCAGGCCTGACTTCTCGCTCGCCGTCGCGAAGAATGACGCCTCAGGCCTGCGTGTCTGGCCCGGTGGCCCGCAGTGCCCCGGCGAGTGGCCCGCCGCGGGCTTCGACGGCCGCGAGTACCTCCCGGCAGGTCCAGTCGAGGGTGCCGGCGAGGACGGACCAAATCGAGGGCCACCAGCGGCCCAAGGGTCTCGATCATCGCCCGTACGGCCTGCGGCTCTATTGGCGCACCCGGAAGCGCCCGGCCTTACGGGCGCAGGGAACGCCCTGGCTCAGACATCGGCCTCCGGCAGTTCCTCCGGCTCGGCGACCCACCCGGAGAAGACCGGCACTCCGTGCCACGGCCCTGTCGCGCCGTCGGCCCGCCTGTCGGTGGCGACCGCGACCACCGCGTACGGGTGGCCGAACCGCAGCTCGGCGGTGCGGGCGACGCCCTCCGGCGGCATGCTGGTCAGCTCGAACATGCCGGTGACCGCCGCCGCCTCGAAACCGTACCGGCCGAACCGGGCCATCGCCGCCTGCCGGGCCTCGAAGTCCTGCACCGGCAGGGCCAGCGCCGTCGCCAGTGCCGCCGACGCGGCCGGGAAGCCGAGTGCCGGCGCGCTCAGGTCGTGTTCGCTCCGGGCCGACCAGCAGGGGAGCACCGCCAGGTGCCGCTCCTCGCGGCCGTCGCGGGCCCGGGTCCGTACCCGTTCCTCACGCAGCGTCCACAGCGGAGCGTCGCCGAGTGGCAGCTCGAACAGCGAGCGACGGCCGGCCGGCTCGGCGCCGTCGGCGGCACCGGCGCTGAGCTGGTACGCGGCGGCCAGCACATCGGCCGGCGGCACGTGCGGCGCCGCGGCCACCGAGAGGACCACCAGCCCCGCGCCGTCGGCCACCTGAGCGGGCGCGGCGTGCACGATCACGTCACCGGCCCGCCCGGTCGAGAGAATGGCGCCCCGGTGACCGCGGCGCGGGCTGCGCAGCACCCGGCGCAGCCGGCCCGCCCAGGCACTGCCCGGGCCGAGCGCGCCGGCGTCGGCGACCTCGAACGGATCCGCCCAGGAGATCCGGGTGGCCAGCGCGCTGGCCAGGGCCAGCACCACGTCCGGCCCGACCCGCAGCGGGAACCTCTCGATCAGGCCGAGGGTGTGCTCACGCGCCCAGGCGTCCAACCCGGCCTGGTCGGGCAGCGGGCCGACCTCGGTCGTCGCGGGCAGTGCCGCCCGCCAGTCGGCCGACCCACCGCCGCCCTGACCCGGCCGGTGCCAGAGCGCGGTGGCGGACGCGACCAGCGGATGCGGCGCGTCCAGCAGCGCGCGGGCGACCTCGGCCGCGCTGGTCAGGTCGGTGCCCAGGGCTTCCGCCAGCCCGTCGGCCGCTGGACGGTTCGCCGGGCCGGGGTTGGTCGTGGTCGTGGCACAGAGCGCGAGCAGGAGCCAGGCGCCGAGCGGTGAGGCGACGTGGTGCTCGGTGCCGATCTCCGCGTGCAGGTTGTCGGCGTACCGGGACAGCGGGCCGTGCAGGTCGCTCGTCATGCCTCCACTCTGCCCCAACCGCCGCGCCGGGGCATGGGGCCGAGTCGGCCACCTGCTGCACCTCGGTCACGAGAACAGCTCGAACGGCTCGTCGATCTCCTCGCCGGCCAGGAAGGGCGTGATCAGGCGGGGGAGCTGTCCCGGGTAGAAGCGCGCGGAGCTGGCCACCACCTCGGGCAGCGGCCACCAGCGGAAGCCGAAGTAGTCCTCCAGCTCGTAATCGAGGCGCTCTGTCTCGTCCACGTCCGGACCCGGGCCATCCAGCCGTACCGTGACGACCACCTCGTCCTGGACGTGGCGCAACTGCCGGTGCCGGAAGCTCGCCCGCCGACGCCAGGCGGGCGCGCCCACCTGCTCGGCGGTGACCGCGATGCCGGTCTCCTCGCGCAGCTCCCGCACCGCTGTGTCGCGGTACGTCTCCCCGGGGTCCATGCCGCCGCCGGGCAGCTCCCACCAGGTGCCCAGCCGGGGGTGGTCCGGGTCGCGGGTGTGGAACAGCAACACCCGGTCGGTGTCGTCGAGGACCACCACCCGCACGGCACGCCGTTCGAGGATCGGCAGGTCGCGCGGCAGCTCAATCACCGGTTCCCCGCACTCCGGCGCCGGCGACCTCGGTGCGACCCAGGCGTACCGGGGTGCCACCGCGCAGGGAGTTGGGGATCTCGGCGATCGCGTCCACCCGCTCAACCAGAGCGCGGAGCACCTCCGGCGGGGCGTCGCCCTCGACCCGGACGTCGTACCGGACCTCGCCGGACACCGCCGGCTCGCCGGTGAAGTCGCCGCGCACCGTCACCTCGACCCGGTGCAGGTCGAGGCCGGCCGCCCGCGCCTCGCGGAACAGGTCGTTCGAGACGCAGCCGGCGACCGCGAGGTAGAGCAGTTGACCCCCGTTGAACCCGAGCCCGCCGCCGCCGGCGTCCGCCGGACGATCCACCACCAGGGTGTACGCCCCGGCGGACCCGAGCGCCGTCGCGGTCCCGGGGAGAGTGCTGGTACGCACCTCAATGGTCACTGGCAACACCTCCGCGTCGTCCCGCTGCCGGGCACCAGTCTGCCGCAGCGCCGCCCGCTCCGGCGGCCGGCGCGGGGACCGGTAGGCTGCCCGCCGTGGCTGGTCTGTTGAGGAACGTGGCGGCGCGCATCTCTCGGGTGGGCGCGGTGATCCCCTCACCGCGACGTCCCGGGCCGGCCCCGGCGCAGGTGGCTCGCCGTCGTCAGGTGAGCGCGTTGCAGCGGCGCGAGCTGACCTACGCCCCGGAGCGGGACGGCCAGGCCGACCCCGGGGAGATCGTCTGGACGTGGGTGCCGTACGAGGACGACCCCCGCCAGGGCAAGGACCGTCCGGTGCTGGTCGTCGGACGGCACAGCCGGACGCTGTTCGGGTTGATGTTGTCCAGCCAGAGCGAGCGGGACGGCCAGCGGCACTGGTTCGCCCTCGGGCCCGGTGACTGGGACCGGGACAACCGGCCGAGCTGGGTCCGGTTGGACCGGGTGCTCACCATGCGCGAGGACAGCATCCGCCGCGAGGGCGCCGTGCTGGACCGGCCCCGGTTCGACCGGGTCGGGCAGGCACTGCGCGCGGGCTACGGCTGGCGCTGACCGCACGCGAGTTTCCGTCGAAGGGTGTTGACGCAGCTACGCTGGGCTGTATATTCAACCTAGCGGTTTACAAGCCAAATGGTTGAGAGCGACACCTGATGACAGATCCCACCAGCGCCGTGTTCGCCGCCCTCGCCGATCCGACCCGTCGGGCCATCCTGGCCCGGCTGGCGACCGGCGAGGCGACGGTCAACGAGTTGGCCGAGCCGTTTCCGATCAGCGTTCAGGCGATCTCGAAGCACCTCAACGTGCTGGAGCGCGCCGGATTGATCGTGCGGACCCGCGAGGCGCAGTGGCGTCGCTGCCGGCTCGACCCGGCCCCGCTGCGCACGCTGGCCGAATGGGTCGAGCAGTACCGCCGGCTCTGGGACGACCGCTACGACACATTGGACGACTACCTGCGCGACCTGAAGGAGGCCAGCCGTGACCAAGCCCCGTGACCTCGCCATCGACATGCCGTCCGACCGGGAGATCACCCTCACCCGTTCCTTCGACGCCCCGCGCGAGCTGGTCTACGCCGCGCACACCCAGGCCGAGCACCTGAAGCACTGGTGGGGGGCGGGGCAACCCGCTGGACGTCGAGATCGACTTCCGGGAGGGCGGCAGCTACCGCTTCGTCGAACACGCCACGGACGGCAACGCCTACGGCTTCCGCGGTGATTTCCGGGAGATCGTCGTGCCGGAACGGATCGTGCAGACCTTCGAGTACGAGGGCATGCCCGGTCAGGTGGCGGTGGAGACGCTGGTCTTCACCGAGACCGACGGACGCACCACCGCCACCGGCACCACCCGGTTCGACACCACCGAGCAGCGCGACGGCATGGCCGAGTCCGGCATGGCTCAGGGCGCCGCTGAGTCGTACGCCGCACTGGACCGGTACCTCGCCACCCTGCGCTGACCCGGGCCGGTTTTCGGGTGGGCCGGGCCGCCCGGCAGGTGGCATGGTGTGCCGGTGATCGAGGACGCGACGCGGCGGGTGGCCCGGTGGGTCCGTACGGACTTCGGCCTCGACCTGACCCGCATTGACGAGGTGACCCACGGCGCCGACCAGCGCGCCCGGCTGTGGCTGGCGCACGCCGCCGACGGCACCCGGTACGCGGTCAAGCTGAGCGGCGGCGGCACTCCGGCCGGCCTGGTCGTGACGGCGCACCTGGCCGGCCAGAAAGTGCCGGGCATCCCCGAGCCACTGCGCACCCGCGACGAGCGTCTGTACGGCGACCACGGCGGCCACCGCCTCTCGGTGGTGCCGTGGGTCTCCGACCAACGGGCGCTCGACGGTCCGATGACCGACGCGCACTGGCGCGGGTACGGCGAACTGCTGGCCGCGGTGCACGCGGTGCCGGTGACCGACGAGCTGATGCGGCTGCTGCCGCCCGGCGGCGCGGCGTACCCGGGGATCGTGGCCGCGACCCGCGCGACGGTCGAGCGGTTGCGCGAACCTGGCCCGGCCTGCCCGGCCGATCCGCCGGTCGCTGAGTTGGCGGCCGTCTGGGCGGCGGTGGCCGACCGGGTGTCCAGACTGGTCGGTGTGGTCGAGCGCCTCGCCGCCGGCCGGCCCGACCGGCCGGTGGTGGTCTGCCACGGCGACCCGCACCTCGGCAACCTGCTGCTCGGGCCGGATGGCCAGGTCTGGCTAATCGACTGGGACGACGCGGTGCTCGCCCCGCCCGAGTGCGACCTGATGTTCGTCACCGACGGGGTGCTCGCCTTCGCGCCGGTCACCGCCGACCAACGCGCGGCCGTCCTCGCCGGCTACGGAAGGGGTGACATCGACCCGGTCGGCCTGGCCTGGTTCCTCGCGGTCCGTGCGCTCGACGACCTCACCGACTGGACCCGCCAGGCGTTGGATCCGGATGCGGACGCGGCCGACCGCGCGATGGCGGCCCGGATCGTGCGCGGACTGGTGTCGCCGGTCGGTCTGGTCACCCTCGCCGACGCGGCGCTGCGTGACCTCGGCCGGCCGAGTTGAGCGCGGCACCCGCCCGGACGGACGTGGCCGCGGACGCCGGAGCGGTCAGCACTCGGCGAGGCGGACGCTGTCCACGAGCTGGCGGGGCGACCGGTTGCCGCCCAGGCTCTTCGCCTGGTACATGGCCGCGTCGGCGCGGCTGAGCGCGTCGGTGAGCTGGGCCGGGCCGGTCACCGGGGCGAGCCCGACGGAGGCGGTCACCTGAACGCTGACCCCGCTCAGGCGGATCGGGGCGGCGACGGTCTCGGCGAGCCGCCGGGTGGCGTGCTCGATCCAGCGCCGGTCGATGGTCGGGCTGGCCAGCAGCCCGGCGAACTCGTCCCCGCCGAGGCGGGCGACGAGGTTGTCCCCGGCGAAACCGGCCAGCCGCTCGGCCACGCTGATCAGCACCTGGTCGCCGGCCGCGTGCCCGTACCGGTCGTTGATCTGCTTGAAGTCGTCCAGGTCGAGCACGATGGCGATCAACGGCTGCCCGGCCGCGTCGGTGAGCAGGGCGGCCGCGAGGCGGTAGAAGGCACGCCGGTTGGGTAGCCCGGTGAGCGGGTCGTGGCTGGCGGCGTGCCGCTCGGCGGCGAGTTCGGCCTGGAGGTGCCCGATCTCGGCCTCGGCGCGCAGCGCCCGCCGCCGTAGTTGCCACGAGGAGAGCAGTGCGCCAGCAGCGCAGATGCCGGAGGCGACACTCATCGGATCCGGCACGAACCCTCCCATCGCCGCGATCGCCTCCAGCCGTCGGCCGGCACGACGCGCGCCGCGTCGGGCCCGGTTTTCCCTCATCGATGCCCATGCAGATAACTCAACGTGCGCGAATACGCACCGATCTTGTGCGTTATCATGCTCGCCGTCCGGTGCAGATGCAATAGCAGATGCACGTGCAGCACCGTCCGATGTCGATACCGCACCCCTCGCCGTCACCGCTCCTCCCACGGCCACCGGCGGGCTCGTGAGCAGAAAGACGCCCTCATGCAGCAGCCACCGAACGGCGTTCCGATCCATCAGTTGCCACCGCTGAGCTGGAAGAAAAGTCGCCGCAGCAACCCCAGCGGCAACTGCGTGGAGCTCGCTGAGCTGCCCGGCGGAGCCGGCATCGCGCTCCGCAACTCCCGACATCCGGAGGGGCCGGCGCTGATCTACACGGTGGATGAGATCGCCGCCTTCGTGCTCGGCGCGCGTGACGGCGACTTCGACCATCTGATCAACTGAGCGACCCTCGGTGGACAATCCCGGGGACGGGACTGATCTACCGGTCCGGAGGAGTTCACCTCACTGTCGGTCCATGGCATGCTTACACGTCGGCCGGGCCGGGGCGCCCGACCACGCTGGTCGGTGTCCGGAGGTCCGCACGTGACGAAGGTTCCCGCCGAGGGCGGCCCGACAACCGGGCCGACCGTGCTGCGCATGCTGCTCGGTGCCCAACTGCGCCGGCTGCGGGAGTCCAGCGGCGTGACGCGGGAAGGCGCCGGCTGGGAGATCCGGGCCTCCGAATCCAAGATCAGTCGGATGGAGCTGGGCCGGGTCGGCTTCAAGGAACGCGACGTGGCGGACCTGCTCACGCTCTACGGCGTCAGTGACGAGCAGGAGCGCGACGCGCTGCTCAAGCTCGCTCGGGACGCCAACAGCCCCGGTTGGTGGCACCGCTACGGCGACGTCCTGCCCACCTGGTTCCAGTCCTACCTGGGCCTGGAGGCGGCGGCGGCGCTGATCCGCACCTACGAGGTGCAGTTCGTGCCCGGCCTGCTGCAGACCCGTGAGTACGCCCGAGCCGTCGTGCTGCTCGGGCACAGCGCGGCCGGTCCGGCCGAGCTGGACCGGCGGGTCGCCCTGCGGATGCAGCGCCAGCAGTTGCTCCACAGGGAGCGCCCGCCGCAGCTCTGGGCGGTGGTGGACGAGGCGGCGCTGCGCCGACCGATCGGCGGTGCCGACGTGATGCGCGGTCAGCTCACCGCGCTCATCGAGGCGACCAAGTCGCCGAATGTCCGCCTCCAGGTCATCCCGTTCGCCGCCGGTGGTCACGCGGCCGCCGGCGGTGCGTTCACCATCCTCCGCTTCGGCGACCAGGAGCTGCCCGACATCGTCTACATCGAACAGCTCACCAGCGCCATCTACCTGGACAAGCGCGACGACCTGGATTATTACGCGGTGGCCATGGAGCGGCTCTGCGTCGAGGCCGAGCCGCCGGAGCGCACCCCGGAGATCCTCGGCCGCCTGCTGGAGGACCTCTACCCAGCCTGACCGCCGGTCGGGGCAGCGCCTGAGGGCGTTCCGGCCCCGGTCGGTGCGCTTCTTCTGGTTCCTCCCCGCCACCGGACGGGTCCGATCCGACACTTGGTATTGACCGCCGCCGACTCGTCCGGCTAGTCTCTGTATCGATACAGACTGGATCGATACAGAGGGGTGCCGGTGAAGCCAACCCTGCAAGCCGTGGCGGACGCCGTCGGCGTCTCCCGCAGCACGGTGTCCAACGCCTACAGCCGCCCCGACCAGCTCTCCGCGGCGCTGCGCGAGCGGATCCTGAACGCCGCACGGCAGCTCGGCTACCCGGGCCCCAACCCCACCGCCCGCTCCCTGCGCCGCGGGTTCGTCGGCTCGATCGGGGTGCTGTTCACCTCGCAACTGTCGTACGCCTTCACCGACCCGTTCGCCGTCCGCTTTCTCGCCGGGGTGGGCGAGGCCGCCGAGCGACACGGCACCAGCATGCTGCTGGTGCCACTGGCCCGGGCGGAGCTCGACGCCCGTCGCGCGGTGGAGAACGCCGCGGTCGACGGCTTCTGCGTCTACTGCGTCGCCGACGAGGAGTGGGCCCTGGATGTGATCCGGGCCCGCGGGTTGCCGTTCGTCAGCACGGCCGCTCGCGACGACGCCAGCCCCGACGAGCGGTTCGTCGGCATCGACGAGCGGGCCGCGGCCCGCAGCGTTGCCGCGCACGTGGCCGGCCTCGGCCACCGTCGGGTGGCCCTGCTCGCCGACGGCGTGCTGTCCGACGCGCCGGCAGGCCCGCTCACCCTGTCCGGGGTGAACGAGGTCGCGCACCCGACCACCCGCGGTCGGCTCGCCGGGTTCGCCGACGCGTTCGCCGAGGTCGGCGTCGACTGGGCCGAGCTGATCCTGATCAACGCCCCGGGCAACAGCCGCCAGGCCGGGGCCGAGGCCGTCGCCGGGCTGTTCGACCGGCCGACACCGCCGACCGCCGTGCTGGCCGGCTCCGACGTGCTCGCCCTCGGCGTGCTGGACGCCCTGGCCCAGCGGCCGGCCGGCGAGCGCTCGCCGGTGTCGGTGACCGGCTTCGATGACATCCCCGAGGCCGCCGCTGCCGGCCTCACCACCGTCCGGCAGCCGGCCGAGGAGAAGGGCCGGATCGCCGCCGAACTACTGCTCGACCCGCCCGCGGACACCGCGGCCGGCCACGTGCTGCTGCCCACCGCACTCGTCGTCCGGGCCTCAACCGGACCTGTCCCGAGGAGTTGACCATGGAACACTCGACCGGCTACATCACCGCCCTCGACGCGATGAACCGACACGTCAACTCGGCCCGCCCGGATGCTCCGGTCCAGGTCGAGCGAGTCCGGCCGCCGTTGCTCGCGCCGTCCCGGCGGGCCACCGCCGTCGTCCTGCGCCGGCTCGCCGACCGGATCCAGCCGCGACCGCTGCCCACCGCAACCCCCTGCTCCTAGCCGACCCGCCGGCCCGGGCCGGTCCGCCGTCACCCGCGCACCGGCCCATTTCGGTACGTAGGTGAGGAGTGGGCCGGTACCGGGCGCGGCGGGTGGTCGAGGGGGACGCGGCCAGGCAGACTGGTGAGGCCATGTCGCCGTTCACGCCCACTCTCCGTCTCCACGACCGCTACGTACTGCACGAGCGGATCGGCCTCGGTGGCATGTCCGAGGTCTGGCGGGCCGACGACGAGGTCCTCGGCAGGCCGGTCGCCGTCAAGGTGCTCGCCGGGCAGCTCGCAGCCGACCCGCAACTGCGGGCCACCATCCAGCGCGAGGCCCGCGCGGCCGCCCGGCTCACCCACCCGCACGTGACCCAGGTGTACGACTACGCCGAGGCGACCCTGGCCGGCGGCGCCGTGGTGCCGTATCTGGTGATGGAGCTGGTCGAGGGGCACAACCTGGCCGACCGGCTGCGGACCGGGCCACTGCCCTGGCCGGAGGCAGTGCGGGTGGCCGGGCAGATCGCCGCCGCGCTGGCCGCTGCGCACCGGATCGGCGTGGTGCACCGCGACGTCAAGCCGGGCAACGTCATGCTCACCGACACCGGCGCCAAGGTGCTCGACTTCGGCATCGCCGCGCTCGGTGGCCCGCAGCACACGCTCGGCGGCCAGGCGGGCGAGCCGCTGATGGGCACACCGGCCTACTTCGCCCCGGAGCGGCTGACCGCCGGCCCACCCGACCCGGCCAGCGACGTGTACGCCCTCGGCGCGCTGCTCTACCGCACCCTCACCGGTCAGGCGCCGCTGCCCGTCCAGAGCTGGGAGGACGCGCTGGAGGTGCACCGGCGGGGCACCCCGGTGCCGCCGTTGCGGGTGCCCGGCCTGCCGGCCGACATCGCCGAGCTGACCGTCGCCTGCCTGGCTGCCGACCCGGCCCGCCGACCCACCGCCGCGCAACTGGCCACCCGGTTCGGCGCCGGCCAGCCGGTCGAGCCGCCCACCGAGCTGCTGCGCATCCTGCCGGCTGCCCACTCGGCCCACCCGCCCACCCTGATCGATCGCTCGGGGGCCCGCCCCCAACCCGCGCCGACCGGTGCCGCGCCGCGCCAGCGCGGGTCACGGCGGCCCCTCGCCGTGCTGACCGCGGCTGGCCTCGCCGCGCTGATCGGCGTCGGCGCGCTGCTTGCCCAGGGCCTCGGCTCGCCCGACTCGCCCGGCTCGGCGCAGGGCGTCAACCCACCGGCGAGCACCGCACCGACGACCGCACCCGGCGACTCGACGCCGACGCCGACGACACCGTCCTCGCCGTCGCCGTCCGCCACCAGCGCGGTGCCCTCGACCGTCGGCCAGCAGATGCCGATCAGCATGCGGGAGGTCAGCGCCGAGTTCGCGGCGGTGCTCGCCCAGGCGCAGGCCCGTGGTGACATCGACCGGAAGTCCGCCGAGGACCTGCGCGACGACCTGGCCGACCTGAACCGGCGGTCCAAGGACCGCGCCAGGCACGTCGCCGACCTACGGGAACGGATCGCCGAGCTGGTGGACCGGGAACGGCTGCCGGCGCGGACGGGAGCCCAACTCGACGCCCTGCTCACCCAAGCCTGGGTTCTCTCCGCCGGCCGCTCCGACGACTGACGCATCTATCAGCGCCGCTGGCATGATGGTCTGATGCGGACGCGGCTCATCTTCGTACGTCATGGCGAGTCGGTCCACCAGGTCATGGGGATCGTGGGCGGCCCGCACGGTTGCCGGGGTCTGACCGAGCTCGGCCGGGACCAGGCACGCACACTGGCCAGGCGGCTCGCCAGCGACTGCGCCGCCGACCGACCGGCGGCGGTGTACTCGTCGGTGCTGCGCCGTGCCGTCGAGACCGCGCAGCCGATCGCCGACGCGTTCGGCGTCCGCCCGACCGCGGACTGCGGGCTGTGCACCTGGCACACGCCGCCGTACGCCGACGGGATGCCGACGATCCGCTTCCACGCCGACCACGCGGCGGAGGGTGGGGGCCTGTTCCGGCCCTTCCAGACGGGCAACGAGAGCTGGGCCGAGATGGTGGCCCGAGTCAGCCGCGCGATCATGGAAATCGCACACCGGCACCGGGGCACGACGGTGATCCTGGTCGGGCGCACCGAGACCGTCGAAAGCGCGTTCCACGCGCTCGCCGCCCAGCCGCTCCATCGGGCGTTCGACCTGGACGTTGCCCCGGCCTCGATCACCGAATGGACCACCGGGGACGACGCCGCCCGCTGGCCGCCGGCCCGCTGGACGCTCCGTCGCTTCGGCGACACCGGCTGACGCGCCGGCGGCTTAGAACCGGCTGCGACCCGCACACAGAGCGCCCCGATCCGGTGCCGGCGGCCGTAGTCTCACCGGCATGACAACGCAGACACACACCCTCGCCGTACCCGGCGTCGACCTGGTCTACGACGTCCGCGGCCCGCTACCCCCGTCCGGCGGGCGCCCCGCGCTGCTCATGATCGGCCAGCCGATGACGGCGGAGGGCTTCAACGCGCTCGCCGCACACTTCACCGACCGGACGGTCGTCACCTACGACCCGCGCGGCCTGGGCCGCAGCACCCGCAAGGACGGCCGGTCCGACCACACGCCGCAGCAGCAGGCAGCCGACCTGCACCTGCTGATCGATGCGCTCGACGCCGGCCCGGTCGACGTGCTCGCCAGCAGCGGCGGTGCGGTGACCGCACTCGAACTGGTCGCGACCCACCCCGGCGACGTCGTCACGCTGGTGGCGCACGAGCCGCCGATCAACGCGGTGCTCCCCGACGCCACGGCCGCCGAGCGCGCCCGGGCGGCCTTCTACGACGCGTACCACGCGAAGGGCACCGGCGCGGGCATGGCCGCGTTCATCGCGATGACGTCCTGGCAGGGTGAGTTCACGGACGCCTACTTCGCCCAGCCCGCCCCTGACCCGGCGATGTTCGGCATGTCGACCGACGACGACGGCACCCGCGACGACCCGCTGCTGTCGAAGAACTCGTGGGCGGTCACCGACTACCGCCCCGACGCGGACCTGCTCACCGCCGCACCGACCCGGATCGTGATCGCCGTCGGTGAGGAGTCGGCGGGGACGTACACCGCCCGTACGGCCCTGGGCACCGCGGCCCTGCTCGGCCAGGAGGCCGTGGTGTTCCCGAGCCACCACGGTGGCTTCCTCGGTGGCGAGTTCGGTTACGCGGGCAAGCCCGAGGAGTTCGCGGCGAGGCTACGCGAGGTGCTGGACGCCAGCTGACCGTCGGGACAGGACTCAGCCGAAGGAGATGAGGGCGCCGCGCTCGTCGAAGCGGGCCGTGCCCGCCCAGGCGATCTCCCAGCGGTTGCCCTCGGGGTCGGCGATGTAGGCCGAGCGCCCACCCCAGGACCGGTCGGTCGGCGCAGCCACCACCGTCGCGCCGGCCGCGACGGCCGCGGCGAAGGCAGTGTCGACGTCCGCGCGGCTGTCGACGTTGCAGGCCAGGGTGACGCCGGACCAGCCGCCGGCCGGATCGGCCAGGCCGGGCGCCGCCTCGGCCGCCAGGTCCGGCAGCGGATAGAGCGCGAACAGGACGCCACCCAGGAGGAAGGCGGACCAGCTGTCGTCACTGGACGGCAGCTCGGGCCAGCCCAACGATCGGTAGAACAAGCGCAGCACGCGGATGTCGCGCGCGGCCAGGGTCACGACGGACAGTCGAGCGGGGAGTGGGCCCATGCGGCCGATTCTGCCCGAGCCGTACGACATGCCCCTGACCAAAGCGATCCGTCCCGCTGTTCGTCGGGCAGCGGTCAGGTCAGCTCGGCGCCCGGGGCCGGGACGGCCTTCTCCGCTCCACGGCTCACCTCTTCCCAGGCGGCCCAGGTTTCCATGCGTCGCTGGGAGATGTCGAAGGCGAGGTCGTACACCATGCTGCCCAGCAGTAGCCGTAGCGGCGGGTCGTCGCTGGCGACCAGCGTCATCAGCGCCTCGGCGGCCAGCCGTGGTTCGCTGTCGATCGACCCGTCCGCCCACTGCTTCTCCAGCTCGGCGCGCAGCGAGTCGTAGGCGGGGTTCGGGGTGGTCGCCGTGCTGCTGGTGTAGAGGTCCGTCCAGTAGCCGCCCGGCTGGACGATGGTGACCTTGACGCCGAACCCGGCGGCCTCGGCGGCGAGGGCCTCGCTCATGCCCTCCAGCGCGAACTTGCTCGCGCTGTAGAGGCCGGTACTGGGGAAACCGCCGAGCGCACCGATGCTGGAGATCTGCACGATGTGTCCGCGGCCCTGGGCCCCCATCGTCCGCAGGGCGGCCTGGCTCACCCAGAGCGCGCCGAAGAAGTTGAGGTCCAGTTGAGCCCGCGCCTCGGCTTCGGTGAACTCCTCGACCATGCCGGCGAAGAGCGCCCCGGCGTTGTTCACGACGATGTCGAGCCGGCCGAAGTGCTGGACCGCCTGGCCGACAACGTCGAAGACCGCCGAGCGGTCCGTGACATCCAGACGAAGCGTCAGCAGGCGGTCGGGGTGGCGGGCGGCGAGGTCGTCGAGCGGCGAGACATCGCGGGCGGCGCCGACAACCCGGTCACCGGCGGCGAGCGCGGCCGCGGTGAAGGCGCGGCCGAGGCCACGGCTCGCCCCCGTGATGAACCAGACCCGGGATGCGGCAGTGCCTGAGGTTTCCATGAGGTTCCTTCCGCCATACGAGACGAACCGTCCCGTCTCGTTGCTGCCTGACCCTACCTGCTTGGGCCCCCCTGTCAAGACGGACCGTCTCGTCTCTTCTTTGCTAGATTGGCCACGTGCCCAAGCAGGTTGCCCCCGACTCGAGCCGCCGCAGCCAGACCGCGCGGCGAGCCATCCTCGCCGCCGCCTTCGACCTCGTTGGCGAGGTGGGATACGCCAAGCTCAGCATCGAGGGCATCGCCGCCGCCGCCGGCGTCGGGAAACAGACGATCTACCGCTGGTGGCCATCGAAGGGCGCGCTGCTGTTCGACGCCTTCCTCGCCCTCACCACCGAAGGGGAGGACGGCCAGACCGGCGCCCTGCCGGACACTGGCGACCTGGCAGCCGACCTGAAGCTGGTCCTGCGGGCCACCGTCGTCGAGCTGAATGATCCGCGCTACGACCAGCCCATGCGCGCGCTGCACACCGAGATCGTCCACGATCCCGCCCTGGCCGCCGACTACGCGAAGCGGTTGGACGAGCCGATGCGGGAGCTGAAGAAGGACCGTCTGCGGGCCGCACAACGCGCGGGGCAGTTGGCCGGGGACATCGACCTCGACGTGGCCGTTGACATGCTGTTCGGCCCGGTCCTCAATCGGTGGCTCCAGCGCTCCGGTCCGCTGAATCCCGAGTACGCCGACCAGGTGGTCGACACGGCACTGCGTGGTCTCCGACCGCGCGAGCCGTAGCGATGGTGGTGGAGACCAGCTCTCCCGGCTCCGTACCCGCCTGGGCGTACACCTCGCCCTCCGGCGTCCAGACGGCGGAACCGCCGGCCGCCTCGGTGTAGCCGCCGCCGGTCGAGCCGGCGAAGCTCGCCACCGCCACCCAGACCCGGTGCGCGATGGCGATGCGGTGGGCACGCCGGCCGGGCACGGCGGCGTCGCTCGCCGACTCCAGCACGGCCGCCGCGTAGACGTCGATCCCGAGCGCCGCGGTCCGGGCCGCGTGCGCGACGACGCCGGTGTCCTTGCAGATCGCCAGGCCCAACCGCCACCCGTCCACATCGAGCACGGCCGGCGCGTCGCCCGGCAGGAACCGGCGGGCCTCCGCGTCGCCCAGCCACACCTTCCGGTACGCCACGGTCGCGCCGGCGCCGGTCACGGCCAGCATCGCGATGTGGTCACCGGCGACCGGCGCGCCGGCCAGGGCCACCGCGCCCGTCTCGGCGCACGCCTCGACCAGTGGCCCCAACCGGGGGTCGTCGACCGGCACGACCGGGGCGTCCAACTCGTACCCCGTTAGCGACAGCTCCGGAAAGAGCACGACCCGGGCGCGCGCCGCGCGGACCGCGGCGGCGTGCGCCCGCGCGTTCGCCGCGACGTCCTGGGGTACGCACGGCGGCTGCGCCACCGCGAGCCGCAGCGGGGTGCGGTTTTCCGCGGTCTCGCCGCTGTGGTCGACCCGCGCGGCCGGGCGGTCCACCTCATGGTCGACTCTCAGGATCACTTCGTAGCGTGGGGGCATGATTCGAACGTCCCACGCCTTGCTCGTCACCGGAACCCCCACCGCCGCGGCCGAACCGCCTCAGGATGGAATGGTCGGCTACGTCAGTGACCTGGTGGAACGACTCGGTGGGCCGGGCGCCGGCCTGGCGGTGGCACTGGAGAACCTGTTCCCGCCGATCCCCAGCGAGGTGATCCTGCCGCTGGCCGGGTTCGTCGCCGCGCAGGGCCGGATCAGCCTGATCGGTGCGATCTTCTGGACCACGCTGGGTTCGGTGCTGGGCGCGCTGGCGCTCTACCTGATCGGCGCGTCGCTCGGCCGGGACCGGATGCGTGCCATCGTGGCCCGGCTGCCGCTGGTGAAGCTCAGCGACGTGGACCGGACCGAGGCGTGGTTCCTTCGGCACGGCGTGAAGGCGGTCTTCTTCGGCCGGATGATTCCGATCTTCCGAAGCCTGATCTCCATCCCGGCGGGGGTGGAGCGGATGCCGGTCAGCACCTTCCTGCTCTACACCACGCTGGGCAGCCTGATCTGGAACACCACGTTCGTGCTCGCCGGTTACCTGCTCGGCGACAACTGGCACCTCGTCGAGGGGTACGTCGGGGTGCTCCAGAACGTGGTGATCGTGGCCTGCGTGGCGGCCGTCGCCTGGTTCGTCGGGTCCCGCGTGTTGCGGGCCCGCCGCGCCGCGCGCAACCCCGAGCCGGCCGGCCTCGATGGCGTCGATGGCCTCGACCAGCGCGGCGTCCCCGATCCGGCCGGTCGCGGCACCCTCTACCGTGGCGGCTCATGGGCCTCGGACGAGCGCTAGGCCGGCGGGCTCGGGGCGGAGGGACGTCAGATGGTGGTGGGGGAGCGTCGGACCGGCCGGCGGTGGGACGGACTCCGGCTACCGGTCGGCGTCGCCGCCGGGACCGCGACCGCCGCCGTCGAGCTGGTCTTCCTGGCCGTCGCGGCGGTCGCGCTCGCCGGGTCCGCGCTCGCGCCGCCGACCGCCCGGCGGGTCGCTGACCTGACGAGACGGTACGCCGTACAGCTCGTGCGCGTGGAACGCCGCCGGTTGACCCGGCTGCTCGCCGCGGCTGAGCTGCCCGCGCCGAACGCCGCGTCGACCCGGCGGCAGGTCGGCTACCTGGCGGCCCGGCTGCTGCCCGGCGCGCTCGGCCTGTTGGCGTACGCCCTGCTGGGCGTCGGCGTGGTGCTGGCCGGGATCGTGCTGCGCGCGGCGGTACGCGGCGAGCTGACCCTCCTCGACGCGCTGGCCCAGGTCGCCGTCGGGGCGGTGCTGCTGTTGCTCAACGTCCAGGCCCTCGTCAGCGTCGCCGCGCTCGACGTCCGGCTGGCCCGGCGGCTGCTCGGCCCGGGGAGTCGGGCGGAGCTGACGGAGCGGGTCCGCGAGCTGACCACCAGCCGGGCCGGGGTCATCGCCGCGGTCGACGCCGAACGGCAGCGCATCGAACGCGACCTGCACGACGGCCTCCAGCAGCGGCTGGTCGCCCTCGGCATGCTGCTCGGCCGGGCCCGGCGCGCCCGTGACGCCGACCGCACAACCGCCCTGCTCGCCCAGGCACACGAGGATGTGCAGCGGGCCGTGGAGGAGCTGCGCGAGGTGGCGTGGCGGGTCTATCCGTCCGCGCTGGACAGCAGCGACCTCGGTGAGGTGCTCGCCATGGTCGCCCACCGCTCCGAGGTGCCGGTGCGGATCCGCTGCGAGCTGCCGGTCCGCCCCGAGCGGCAGATCGAGACGGTGCTGTACTTCGTAGCCTGCGAAGCACTCACCAACGCCGCCAAACACGCCGCCGCTACCCTGCTCACCGTAGAAATCGGGGTACGGGAGGGGTGGGTCCGCATGCGCGTGCACGACGACGGCGTCGGTGGCGCGGACCCCACCGGGCGAGGCCTGTCGGGGCTGGCCCGACGGGTCGCCGCACTGGACGGCCACCTCCGGGTGACCAGCCCGGCCGGCGGCCCGACCACCGTGTTGGCGGAGCTGCCGTGCGGCTAGTCCTCGCCGAAGACTCGACGCTGCTCCGGGAGGGCCTGGCACGGTTGCTCGCCGAGGAGGACCACGAGGTGCTCGCGGCGGTCGGCACCGCCGACGAACTGGTGGAGGCGGTCGGGCGTTCCCGTCCCGACGTGGTCGTCACCGACGTCCGGATGCCGCCCACGCACACCGACGACGGGCTGCGCGCCGCCCTGGAGATCCGCCGGCGCTGGCCCACCACGGGGGTCCTGGTGCTCTCCCAGTACGTGGAGCGACGGTACGCCGGCCGGCTGCTCGCGGACCGTCCCGAAGGGGTCGGCTACCTACTCAAGGACCGGGTGGCCCAGGTCGACGACTTCCTCGACGCACTGGACCGGGTGGCCGCCGGCGGCACCGCGCTCGATCCGGAAGTGGTCCGTCAGGTGGTCGCCGGCTCCGACCGGCCGGACCCGTTCGGTCGGCTGACCCCGCGCGAACGGGACGTGCTGCACGAGATCTCCCAGGGGCACACGAACGCCGCCATCGCCCAGCGGCTGCACGTGTCGCAGAGTGCGGTGGAGAAGCACGTCAACGCCATCTTCGACAAGCTCGACCTCGCGCACGTCACCGGCTACAGCCGCCGGATCCTCGCCGTGCTGCGCTACCTGGGCACCTGACGCGCCAAGCGCTTTGATCCTGCGCTCGCGAGAGTCGCTGGTCGCTGGTCGCCGGTCCGTTTCGGTCCCTGCGGTGGGCGCGGTCCGGCCATCTCCTTCGGCGGTCGGTGTTGTGAGCGGTATACCTGTGAGGCATAAATATGCCTCACAGGTATATCGCTCGTTGACCACCTCGCCCCGGGTTCGCTTCATCCCCGTTCGCGGTGGTCGGCGATGTCGGCGATGTCGGGGATTTCGAGGACGTCGGCGATTTCGGGGATGTCGCGGTGTCCCGGGCGGCCGGATGGCCCGATATCGGTGATACCGAGTCGATCAACCCCAGCCGGTCGAGCTGAGCCCGCGACAGCCGGCAATCTCCGCGTCGAATGTCCGGTATCGGGTGACTCCGGCCTGTGACCGGGTGCACTCGTGGGGTGGAATCGTGGCGGGCCGGGGGTCGTTACACACCCTGACGATCGCAGCACCACCGGTCCGGCACCCCGCCCCGCAGGGTTGGGATGGCGGCCGGGCCCGGGTTGGAATGCCCGCAGGTAGCCGGTCGTTGCAGACCCCGCGACCGCACCAGCACCCCCTCACCCGGGGGCCGCTGGAACGGAGCCCCCGCTCACCGGGGTGCCGATGGATGGGCCACCCCCGGAATGCCCCCGGCCCGGCGGTCGTTACACACAGACCCGGCGCCACGAGCCGCCCGCCCGTCGGCCGCCGAACTCCAAGACTTCCCCCCCCGTGTTGAAAGCGCCGGACGAGGTGCTCGCACCCTTGCGCCGTCCCCCTCGGGCGTGTGGGTGTCTACCCCCTGAAGGAGCTGACCCCTCATGAACACGATCATTCGTAAGAGCATGCTGTCTGTTGCTGGTCTCGCGTTCGCCGGTGGCGTCTTCGCCGGTCCGATCGCCGCGCACGCCGCCACCCCCGCCGAGGGCAAGCCGGTCGCGGTCGCGGTGCAGACGGCCAAGGCGCAGGGCGCGCAGTCGCACATCGACCTCAACGACGAGCAGACCGCGAATGTGAAGGCGATCATCGCCGCGACGAAGAAGGCTGGTCTGCCTGAGCGGGCCGCGGTCATCTCGATTGCCACGAGTCTGCAGGAGTCGAAGCTGGAGAACCTGGGTCACCTCGGCGACGCCAATGACCATGACTCGCTGGGTCTGTTCCAGCAGCGCCCGACCTCGGGTTGGGGCACCCCGGAGCAGATCACCAACCCCGAGTACTCCACCACCGCGTTCCTCAAGGGTTTGAAGCAGGTCGACGGGTGGCAGGACATGGCCCTGACCGACGCCGCGCAGACCGTGCAGGTCTCGGCCTACCCCGACGCCTACGCCCAGTGGGAGCAGCAGGCCACCGACCTGGTCGCCCAGCACTGGAACAGCTGACCCACCGCGCACTGACCGCTGGCCGGCACCCCCACCCGGGGTGCCGGCCAGCGGCATACCCACGACCAGATCTTGGACAGTTCCCGTCACCCGCGAACGGAAACTGTCCAAGATTCGCAGGTCACGGCGGGGCACCGGGTGGGGGAACAAGGTCGGGCCGCGGCTGGTTGTGGACGGTGTCGGTGTGATCCAGTGTCCCCGGGCCTCACCCAATATCGCCCTCGCGGAATACCGTTCGGCTGGAACCGCGTCGCGCCACTCGCCGAGAGGCGACCTGCACACCGACACCAACGCCGCCCCCAGCCCACCAGCCAGGGGCGGCGCTGTCTGTGCCCCGTCCCCTCGGGCGACCGGCGGGTGCGCTGTCTGTGCCCGTCCACTGGTGACGGGCGGGGACGATGGCCAGACCCCGTTGGCGGCACAATGCTGAGGTGACTGTCGCTCAGCCCTGGTCCGAGCAGTCGGGTGTGCTCGTCCTGCCCAGCGGGGCGACGGTGCGCGGACGGCGCATCGCCGCCGAGGTCGCCTCACCCGCCGACTTCGCCCTGCTGTTGGCCCCCGGCCCGGAACCGGCGTGGCCACACCGGCGGATCCGGTGGCCCGACTTCTGGATACCGCTCGATCGGGCGGACGCGCTCGACGCCCTGCGGGCGACGCTGCGACGCGCCCACGACGGTGAGCGCGTCGAGGTGGCCTGTCGGGGCGGGGTGGGGCGCACCGGTACGGCGTTGGCCGCGCTGGCGATCCTCGACGGGCTCCCGGCCGACCGGGCGGTGCCGTGGGTACGGGCGGGCTACCACCCGAAGGCGGTGGAGACCCCGTGGCAGCGGCGCTGGCTGCGCCGCATCGCCTGATCACCACCGCCCCGAGCGCCACCCGCCAAGCGCCCACCGGCCACGCGCCCACCGGCCCCGAGCGCCAGCCGCCACGCGCCCACCGGCCACGCGCCCACCGGCCCCGAGCGCTAGCCGCCACGCGCCCACCCGACCAACGCTGGCGCCGCCGGAGGTGGCACGTGCACCTATCCCTGGGCGATCACCGCCGGCTCAGTGACGTACTCGCGTAGGTGGTCGGCGGTGAGCGTGTCGCCCCGGGCGACCAGTTCGGCGGGCGTGCCGGTGAAGACGATGCGTCCGCCGTCGTGCCCGGCGCCCGGTCCCAGGTCGATGAGCCAGTCCGCGTGCGCCATGACCGCCTGGTGGTGCTCGATGACGATCACCGTGTTGCCGGCGTCGACCATCCGATCCAGCAGGGCCAGCAGTTGGTCCACGTCGGCCAGGTGCAGGCCGGTAGTCGGCTCGTCCAGCACGTACGTGCTGGTCTTCTCCGCAAGGTGGATGGCGAGCTTGAGCCGCTGCCGCTCCCCGCCGGAGAGGGTGGTCAGCGGCTGGCCGAGGCTGAGGTAGCCCAGCCCGACGTCCACAAGCCGGCCGAGGATGAGGTGCGCCGGCCCGCTGGGAAAGAACGCGTGCGCCTCGGTGACCGACATGGCCAGCACCTCGCTGATGTTCTTGCCGCGCAGCGTGTACGTGAGCACCTCGTCGGTGAACCGCCGGCCCTCGCACCGCTCGCAGACGCTCGCCACGCCGGCCATCATCGCCAGGTCCGTGTAGATCAGCCCGATCCCTTTGCAGGCCGGGCAGGCACCCTCGGAGTTGGCGCTGAACAGCGCCGCCTTGACCCCGTTGGCCTTGGCGAAGGCGGCGCGGATCGGGTCGAGCAGCCCGCTGTAGGTGGCCGGGTTGCTGCGTCGCGACCCGCGGATCGGGGACTGGTCCACGATCACCACCCCGGTCCGGCCGCGCAACGACCCGTGGATCAGTGAGCTCTTGCCGGAGCCCGCCACGCCGGTGATGACGGTGAGGACTCCGAGCGGGATGTCCACGTCCACGTCGCGCAGGTTGTGCAGGTCGGCGTGGCGGATGGCGAGCTGCCCGGCCGGTGGGCGTACCTCGTCGCGCAGGGTCACCCGGTGGTCCAGGTGCCGTCCGGTGAGCGTGGCGGAGCGGCGCAGGCCGGGGACGTCGCCGGTGAAGCAGATCCGCCCACCGTCGGCGCCGGCGCCGGGGCCGAGGTCGACGACGTGGTCGGCGATGGCGATGGTCTCCGGCTTGTGCTCCACGACCAGCACCGTGTTGCCCTTGTCCCGCAGTCGCAGCAGCAGGTCGTTCATGCGGGCGATGTCGTGCGGGTGCAGGCCGACGGTCGGTTCGTCGAAGACGTACGTGACGTCGGAGAGGCTGGAGCCGAGGTGGCGGACCATCTTCACCCGCTGCGCCTCACCGCCGGAAAGGGTGGCCGACTCCCGGTCCAGGCTGAGGTAGCCCAGCCCGATCTCGACCAGCGAATCCAGCAGGTCCCGCAGGTTGGCGATCAGCGGCGCCACCGCCGGGTCGTCGACGGCCCGGACGAACTCGGCCAGGTCGCTGATCTGCATGGCCGAGCAGTCCGCGATGTTGCGGCCGGCGATCCGCGAGGACAGGGCCGCCGCGTTGAGCCGGGTGCCGCCGCAGGCCGCGCAGGTGGTGAAGGTGACCGCCCGGTCGACGAAGGCCCGGATGTGCCCCTGCATCGACTCGCGGTCCTTGGCGAGGTAGAGCCGCTTGACCTTGACCGCCAGACCCTCGTACGTCCAGTTGTTGCTGCCCATCTTGATTTTCGTGGCCGGCTTGTAGAGCAGGTCCTGCCACTGCTCGGGGGTGTAGTCCTGGAGCTTGGCGTCCGGGTCGAACAGGCCGGAGGAGACGATGGTCTGCCAGTACCAGGAGTCGACCGCGAAGTTCGGCACCGTGATCGCGCCGCCGTTGAGTGAGCGCTCGACGTCCACCAGCTCGTTCACGTCGAGGTCGGAGACCCGGCCCAGCCCCTCGCAGGTCGGGCACATCCCCTCGGCCAGGTTGAAGCTGAACGCGCCCGCGCCGCCCACGGACGGTTGGCCGAGCCGGCTGAAGACGATCCGCAGCATCGCGTACGCGTCGGTGGCGGTGCCCACGGTGGAGCGGGAGTTGACCCCCATCCGCTCCTGGTCGACCACGATGGCGGCGCCGAGGTTGCGCAGCGAGTCGACGTCCGGCCGGTTGAGGTTGGGCATGAACGACTGGAGGAAGGCGCTGTAGGTCTCGTTGATCAGGCGCTGGGACTCGGCGGCGATGGTGCCGAAGACGAGCGACGACTTGCCCGAGCCGGAGACACCGGTGAAGACGGTCAACCGGCGCTTGGGGATGTCGACCGAGACGCTGGCGAGGTTGTTCTCCCGCGCTCCGCGTACCTCGATGATGTCGTGGCCGTCGGCGACGGACCATGCTGGCTGCGACATGCGAACCCTTCACGAGATCGTGGCAGGGAAGGCCCCGCCGGGCTGACGGATTACATTGTCTCATTCACAACCTCATAGAGGCTTCTGCCGAGATTCAGCCGGGAGGCGCGGCGGAACGCCCTGCAAAGTCTCAAATCACGTGACAACCGGTACGGTGGCCGGCGTGGACAGCGCGCCGAAGGACCGCCTGCGTGCCGTGGACCTGGCTGCGACCGTCGGGATCTCGGTGCAGCAGGTGCGCAACTACGTCGAGGTGGGCGTGCTGCCGCCGGTGCGGCGCACCGCGAGCGGCTATCGGATCTTCACGCCCGAGCACGCCCGGGCGCTGACCGTGGCGCGGCGGCTGGCCGAGGGACATGGCTGGAGCCGTACCCGGGAGATCATGGCGGCGGTGCACCGGGGTGACCTGCCGGCGGCCCTGGCGGCGCTCGACGGCGGCCATGCCGAACTGGACCGGGAGCGCGCCGAGATCCGCCGGGTGCTCGGCGCCTTCGAGACGGTGCTGGGCAGCCCGCCGGCGGTCCGACCGGCGCCACGCCGTGGCGCCCGCATCGGCGAGGTCGCTGCCCTGGTCGGGGTCCGCACCTCGCAGCTACGGCTGTGGGAGGAGCGCGGCCTGCTCCGGCCGGGCCGCACGCCGGGCACGAAGTACCGGGTGTACGACGAGGCCGAGCTGCGGGCCGCGCAGGTCGTGGCGCTGCTGCGCCGGGGCGCCTACCCGTTCGAGATCATTGAGGCGGTGCTGGGCGAGCTGCGCACCACCGGCAGTGCGCAGCGGGTCCGCGCCGAGCTGGGCCGCCGTGAGCAGGAGCTGCACGCCCGCAGCCTGCGTCGGCTTCGGGGGAGTGCCGCGCTGCACGACTACCTGAGCGATCGTGGCGCGGCCAGATGGTCGGCAGGCCAACCGGACCCACCGAGCGATCTTGTTGGCTAGGGTCGGGCCTATGAGAGCTGCGCTGCTGGCGGTCACGGCGTCCGCCGTCCTGCTCGCTCCGGCGCCGGTCACCGCCGCCACGGGCGCCCCCACCGCGACGGCCGTGCGGTGCCCCACGGTGCCGGCCCCTGCGGTGTCCCGGCCGCCCCGGCCCTCGCCCCCGCCCGCCGTGCCCGAGCAGCGGGTGGTCGGCGGCGCCGGGCTGGACACCAGCGGCCTGGTCGTGCCGGCCGGCGTCGGCGCGCCACCGGCGGTCACCGCCACCTCGTGGCTGGTCGCCGACCTGGACACCGGCCAGGTGCTCGGTGGCTGCGGACCGCACGAGTACGGCACCCCGGCCAGCGTGCAGAAGCTGCTGCTGGCGGCCACGATGCTGCCCCGGCTGGATCCGAAGCAGACGGTCACCGTCACCGCGGCGGACATGGACATCGAGCCCGGATCCTCCGCCGTCGGTCTGGTCGAAGGGGGCCGGTACAGCGTCGAGACGGTCTGGCTGGGGCTGCTGCTCAACTCGGGCAACGAGGCGGCGAACGTGCTGGCCCGGCTGGGCGGCGGGGCGGACGGCGCGGTCGGCGGGGTACGCGCCATGAACGAGCAGGCGCACCGGCTCGGCGCGCTCCAGACGCACGCGGTCACCCCCTCCGGGCTGG
Source organism: Micromonospora sp. NPDC005206 (assembly GCF_040608175.1). Classification (NCBI taxonomy): domain Bacteria; kingdom Bacillati; phylum Actinomycetota; class Actinomycetes; order Micromonosporales; family Micromonosporaceae; genus Micromonospora; species Micromonospora sp. NPDC005206. The sequence goes on along the minus strand of NZ_JBEXHU010000016.1, from coordinate 96,966 downwards.
ACGGCAAGGGGCAGTTCACCAGTGCGTACGACCTGGCGCTGATCGCCCGGGCCTGCTTCGCCGAGCCGACCTTCCGCCGGTACGCGCTCACCGAGCAGACGCAGATCCCGGCCCAGCCGAAGCAGCGCACCAAGGGTTTCCAGATCCAGAACGAGAACCAGCTCATCTACCGGTACCCGGGTGCGCTCGGCGGCAAGACGGGCTTCACCGATCTGGCCCGGCACACCTATGTCGGGGCGGCGCAGCGTGACGGGCGGCGGCTGGTGGTGACCCTGCTGGGCGCCGAGCCGGCGCCGATGCGCGGCTGGGAGCAGGGCGCGGCCCTGATGGACTGGGGCTTCACGCTGCCCCGCGACGCCGCCGTCGGCCGGCTGGTCGAGCCGGGCGAGCTGATGGCGACGCCGTCGGCCGCGCCGTCTGAGTTGGCCGCGCCCGGCGCGCCCCGGCCGGCGGCGGCCAGCGGTCCGGTGCGCTCCGGGTCGGGGTGGCTCTGGTCGGTTACGGCGCTGGGCGGCGCGGGCGTGCTGCTGCTGGGCGGGCTGCTGTGGCGCCGCCGTCGCCGGCTGCCCTGACGGATCGACAACCGGCCCCGACATCCATAGACTCCGGTCTTTCTGGCACCACGAGTCCAGGAGGATCCCTTGTCGAGTGAACTCGAACCGCGGTCCGGCGTGGCGGCACCCCGCCGGCCGGTGCGCGTACTGAACCGCCTCGCGGGGGTGACGGTGCTCGCCGGCGCGCTCGTCGCCGGCGCGTCCGCCACCGCCGTCGCCGCGCCGCGCGCGACGGCGGACGCGGTGACCGCGTCCGCCGCCGATGCCGCCACCCGCCCACCGCGCACGACGCACGGGCCGTGCGCGTACGCCGAGACGCCCGACGAGCCGGCTGCCCGGCCGGTGCCCCTGCCGCCCGACCCGCGGCGTACGCCGGACCGGGGCACCGTCCGGGTCACCCTCTCCACGAACCACGGGCCGATCGGGTTGACCCTGGACCGGGAGGCCGCACCGTGCACGGTGCAGAGCTTCCTGCACCTGGTTCGCAAGCGCTTCTACGACCGCACGTCGTGCCATCGGCTCACCGCGTACCCCACGCTGAGTGTGCTGCAGTGCGGTGACCCGTCCGGCACCGGCGAGGGCGGTCCGGGTTACCGGTACCGCGACGAACTGCCGACCGACCTGCCGCCCGCGCCCACCGACCCGACCGGGGAACGCCGGGTCTACGAACGAGGCGTGCTGGCCATGGCCAATGCCGGGCCGGACACCAACGGCAGCCAGTTCTTCCTGGTCTACGCCAACTCCGCGCTGCGCCCCAACTACACGATCTTCGGCGAGGTGGACGCGGCCGGGATGGCCACCCTCGACCGGATCGCCGCCGGGGGAGTGGCGCCGACCGCCGAGGACCCGGCGCCGGTCGACGGCGCACCGGCGCTGCCGGTGGACATCCGCCGGGCCGTCCGCTCGCACCACCACCACTGACCGTTCGGCGCGGTGGGCGGCCCCGGGTCGCTCACCGCGCCAGCGTGTCGTGCCCGAACCGCCGGGGGTACCCGTCGGCAGTTCGCCGTCGCTGGCCCGCAAACAGTCGCCGGAAACCGGAACTTTCGGGAGCCGAACCGGAACCGGCGAAACCGGTGTCCGACACGATTCCGACCGTCACGACCGGCCGGGTGACCCGGTCGGCGGGGCGGCGGTGCTGTCCCGGACGACCAACTCGGTGGCGAGTTCCACCCGGGGGGAGTCGATGGCCTCGCCCTGGGCGAGCCGCAGGACGGTCCGCGCGGCCAGCCGACCCATCTCGACCAGCGGTTGCCGCACAGTGGTCAGCGGCGGTGACGCCCACCGCGCCTCGGGCAGGTCGTCGAAGCCGACCACGCTGACGTCGCCCGGGACCAGCAGGCCCCGTTGCCGGATCGCCTCGTAGACGCCGAACGCCATCTGGTCGCTCGCCGCGAAAATCGCCGTCGGCGGCTCGTCGAGGTCCAGCAGCGAGGACCCGGCGGCGAAGCCGGACGCGTGGTAGAAGTCGCCGGGTCGGAGCAGGTGTTCCTCCAGCGGCAGGCCCACGGCCTCCAGCCCGGCCCGGTAGCCGTCCAGCCGGGCTCGGCTGCACAGCAGGTGCGTCGGCCCGGCCACGAACCCGATCCGCCGGTGCCCGAGCGAGAGCAGGTGCTCGGTCGCGGCGAGCCCGCCGGCCCAGTTGGTGGCTCCTATGGTGGGCACGTCGGTGGCGGGCACGCCGGCCGGGTCGACCACCACCACGGGCACGTTGAGCCGCCGCAACTGGGCGTAGAGCGGCGGGCTGACGTGCGAGGTCACGAAGATGACGCCGTCGGTGGCCCGGGCGCGCAGGTTCTGCAGCCACTGCCGGGCGGCGGTGGACTGTCGGTGTATCGCGGAGACCACGGTGCCCACGCCGGCGGCGTGCCCGACGTCCTCGACCCCGCGGATGATCTCCACGGCCCAGGGGCTGTCCAGGTCGTTGAAGACCAGGTCGACCAGGCCGGCGCGCTGGACCGTGCGGCTGGCGCGACGCCGGTAGCCGTGGTGGCGCAGCAACTCCTCGACCCGTTCCCGGGTGCCGGGGGCCACGTCCGAGCGGCCGTTGAGCACCCGGGACACGGTCGGCACCGAGACTCCGGCCTCTCGCGCGATGGCGCTGATGGTGACCCTGCGTCCGTCGTCCGCGTCCACCCGCGTCTCCTTTGTTCTTTCGGGGGCGGGCCGGACGCCGACGCCGGGATGCCCAGGAGCAGCGTGCCCGTCCCATCGGTCATCTTGCCGCACGGACCGGGGGCTGGCGACAGGGCGCATCGCCGCCGTGTGCCGGGAAGTTGCGGAGAAATCCCGGAAGTCCGGCTGGTCGGCACGGGCCGGCGCGTCGCCGGGCCCGGCGCGGCACCCGTGACCTCGCCGCTCAGCCGCTCAGCCGCTCGCCGTACCGGCGGCCGACGGCGGCCGATCGGGCCCGGGGGAGGGCGTGCACGGGGCGCAGGAGGACCGGACGACCAGTTCGGTCGGCAGCCGGACGTGCGGGTCGCGTTCGATGCCGCCGACGAGGTCCATGAGCAGCCGCATCGCCTCGGCGCCCATGCGCTGCAGGGGTTGCGCGATCGTGGTGAGCTGCGGGGTGACCAGCGCCGACTCAGGGATGTTGTCGAAGCCGATCACGGACAGGTCATCGGGCACCGTCAGGCCCATGGACCGGGCGACGTCCATCGTGGAGATCGCGGAGAGGTCGTTGCCGGCGAAGACGGCGGTCGGCCGGTCGGGCAGTGCCAGCAGTTCGGCGGCCGTGGCGGCGGCGCTCTCGACCCGGAAACCGCCGACGCGGACGAGTCGTTCGTCGACCACGACGCCCGCGTCGGTCATGGCCCGGCGGAAGCCGGCCTCGCGAAGGCGCGCCGACTCGAGGTCGGGGCGACCGCTGATGTGGCCGATGCGGCGGTGACCGAGCGACAGCAGGTAGTTGGTCGCGAGCACCGCGCCGGCGAAGTTGTCGGAGTCGACGGTGGGCAGCCCCGACGGGCCGGTGTGGGGGTCGACGGCCACGACATGGAAGCCCTGCTGGGTCTCGACCACCGTCGGCGTGACGATCACGGCCCCGTCGATGAGCGTCCCGGACAGGCGGGCCAGCGAGCGCCGCTCCCAGCCGACGGCCGTGCCGTCGCCGTCGCCGCCGGAGTAGGCCAGCAGCTGGTAGCCGGTGCCGGCGACCTCCTTCGACGCGCCCTTGAGCAGCTCGGTCGAGAACGGCTCGAACTCGGCGACCAGGATGCCCAGGACGTTCGTCCGGTGGCTGCGCAGGCTCTGCGCTCCCAGGCTGGCCTCGTAGCCGAGCTGGTGGATGACCTCCCGGACGCGCTCCACGGTCGCCTGCGCCACGCCGTAGCGACCGTTGACGACCTTCGACACGGTCGCCACCGAGACGCCGGCCGTACGGGCCACGTCCGACATCTTGACACGCTCGGGGAAGGTCACGCCGACGATGATAGAGGGCCACCTGGGAGGCGTCGCAAGGGAATCGAAAACGTTATCGACAACGGTTGACACCCCGTTGCGGGGACTGCAAAACTCGCCGCACCTAATTACCGCCACTGCTAGTCGAGGAGACGTGTCGATGGCGATGAAGCACCGCGCGGGCGCCACCCTGGCGCTGTTGATGACCACCGCACTGCTCGTCGCCGGGTGTAACGGCGGCGACAGCGACGCACCCGCCGAGAACGAGCTCTACAAGAACCCGGTGACCCTGACCTGGTGGCACAACGCCTCCCAGGACGGGCCTGGCAAGACGTACTGGGAGAAGGTCGCGAAGGACTTCTCCGCACTGCACTCGACCGTCACGATCCAGATCGAGGCGATCGAGACCAACCAACTCCAGCGCACCCGGCTCCCCGCCGCGCTGCTGACCAGCGACCCGCCGGACATCTTCCAGGCGTGGGGTGGCGGCGAGATGCGTGAGCAGGTGGAGGCCGACTACCTCAAGGACATCACCGGTCAGGTCAAGGACGAGGTCGCCAACATCGGCAGCGCGACCGAGATCTGGCAGGTGGACGGCAAGCAGTACGGCCTGCCGTACCGGATGGGGATCGAGGGCATCTGGTACAACAAGGAAATGTTCGCGAAAGCGGGCATCACCGCTCCTCCGACCACTTTCGAGGAGCTCAACCAGGCGGTCACCAAGCTCAAGGCCATCAAGGTCATCCCGATCGCGTTGGGCGCCGGTGACAAGTGGCCCGCCGCGCACTGGTGGTACAACTTCGCGCTGCGTGCCTGCTCGGTCGACACGCTCAAGAAGGCGTCCGTCGACCTGGTCTTCGACGACCCGTGCTTCGTCAAGGCGGGCCAGGACCTGAAGACCTTCATCGGCACCAACCCGTTCCAGCCGAACTTCATCGCGACGCCGGGCCAGAACGACCCGACCAGCGCCAATGGGCTGGTCGCCAACGGCAAGGCCGCGATGGAGCTGATGGGCGACTGGAACAGGGGCACCCTGGAGACCGTCGCGGAGGACCCGCAAGCCCTCACGAAGTTCCTCGGCTGGTTCCCCGTACCGGCGATCACCGGCTCCGCCGGTGACCCGAAGGCGGCTCTCGGCGGCGGCGACGGGTTCGCCTGCGCCAAGAGCGCCCCGGCCGAGTGCGTCGAGTTCCTCAAGTACATCGTGAGCCCCGAGGTGCAGAAGGGCTTCGCCGCGACCGGCACCGGCCTGCCCGTAGCCAAGGGTGCGGAGGCCGGCGTGGCCGACCCGTCCCTGAAGTCCATCCTGGAGGCCACCTCCGGTGCGACGTATGTGCAGCTCTGGCTGGACACGGCCTTCGGCAGCACCGTCGGCAACGCGATGAACGACGCGGTCATCGCCATTTTCGCCGGCAACGGCTCCCCGGAGAAGGTCGTCGACGCGATGAAGGCGGCCGCGAAGAAGTGACCTCCACCAACCCGACCCTCAGCCCCGCCGGCGGCGCGTCCGCGCCGCCGGCGGGCCCCCCGGCCGCCCGACGCCCGTCGTCCCGCGCTGCCGAGACCAGACGCAAGTGGTACGAGATCATCGGGCTCACCACACCGGCGGTCGCCGTCTACGTGATGTTCGTGCTGGTGCCGATGGGCTTCGCGGTCTACTACAGCCTCTTCCGCTGGCGCGGGGTCGGGCCGCCCACCGAGTTCGTCGGAATCAACAACTACATCCTCGCCTTTCAGGACCCGATCTTCCTGGACGCGCTGCGCAACAACGCCATCATCGTGTTCGGCTCGCTGCTGCTCCAGGGCCCCATCGCCCTGGCCGTGGCCCTGCTGCTCAACCGTCGCTTCCGCGGCCGCACCGTGTTCCGGCTCCTGGTGTTCGTGCCGTACGTCCTCGCCGAAGTCACCGTCGGCATCATGTGGAAGTTGATCCTCACCGGCGGCGGAACCATCGACGTGCTGCTGCGGCAGATCGGTCTGGGCAGCCTGGTGCAGGCGTGGCTCGCCGACCTCGACATCGTCATCTGGACGCTGCTGGTCGTCCTCACCTGGAAGTACGTCGGCTTCGCGATCATTCTCCTGCTCGCCGGGCTGTCGAACGTGCCGCCCGAGCTGACCGAGGCCGCCGCGATCGACGGCGCGAGCTGGTGGCAGACCCAGCGCCACGTCACGCTCCCGCTGCTGGGCCCGACGATCCGGATCTGGATGTTCCTGTCGATGATCGGCTCGTTGCAGGTCTTCGACGTGATCTGGGTGACCTCGGTGCCCGCGGTCCGGTCGCTCGGAGCCTCGGCCACGATGGCCACCTACATGGTGGACAACGGCTTCTTCGCCCGGCTCTGGGGCTACGGCAACGCGGTGGCCGTGATCCTGTTCGTCATCTCGTTCATCGCGGCGCTGCTGTTCCAGCGCTTTCTCCTCCGTCGCGACATCGAGGGCGCCGTCACCGGAAGGAGGAACTGACCGTGGCCGAGAACGCGCTGACGTCCCCCTCGTCGCCGCACCGCCGTCCGTTCTCGTGGGGCAATCCGCTGACCTACGGGCTGGCCCTCGCGATCGCCGCCGTCTCCATCGCCCCGGTGGTCTACGTGATCGTCGGCGGCTTCCGCACCACCCCGCAGATCATCGCGGACCCGGCCGGGCTGCCCGATCCCTGGGTGTGGGACAACTACGCCAGGGTGCTGACGCGGAGCGACTTCTGGCAGCAGGCGTTCAACAGCGCGGTGATCTCCCTGGGTACGACGCTCGGCGTCGTGCTGCTCGGCGTCTGCGCCGCGTTCGTGCTCGCCCGCTACAGCTTCCGCGGCCGGGAGGCGCTCTACACCTTCTTCACCCTCGGTCTGCTCTTCCCGGCCGGGGCGGCGATCCTGCCGCTCTATCTGATGCTGCGTGACCTCAACCTGATCAACTCCTACTACGCGGTGATGCTCCCGCAGATCGCCTTCTCGCTGCCGCTCACGATCGTGATCCTGCGTCCCTTCCTGGCCGCCGTACCCCGTGAGTTGGAGGACGCCGCAGCGATCGACGGCGCGGGCCGGCTCGGTTTCCTCTGGCGCGTCATGCTGCCGCTGTCCCGGCCCGCGCTGGTCACCGTCGGGGTTCTCGCGTTCGTGGCGAGCTGGAACGCCTTCCTCCTGCCACTGCTCGTGCTCGGCGACGCCGACCTGCACACCCTGCCGCTGGGCGTGCAGAACTTCTCCAGCCAGTACACCTCCGACACCGCCGGAATCCTCGCGTTCACCTCGCTGGCGATGCTGCCGGCACTTCTCTTCTTCACCTTCGCCGAGAAGCAGATCGTCGGCGGCCTGCAGGGCGCGGTGAAGGGCTGAGCGGCACCGGTACGCGCAGAGAGTCGAAACACCGCATAACCGTCTACCTGTTCGCCCGGCGGCCCCTCGTACGGGGGCCGATGGGCGTCGGAGGAAAGTGACCGACAACGTGACGCTGGACATCGAACAAAGCACCGCGACCTGGAACGACCCGACGCAGGCGTTGACCACCCGTGTCGACGCCCTGGTCGCCGCCATGACCCTGGCGGAGAAGATTTCGCAGCTCTACGGCGTGTGGGTCGGGGCCTCCGCCGACGGCGGTGAGGTGGCTCCCTACCAGCACGAGATGGAGGAGGCGGTCGACCTCGACGCGCTGCTGGAGACCGGGCTCGGCCAGCTGACCCGGCCGTTCGGCACCGCACCGGTCGACCCGGCGCTCGGCGCGCTGTCGTTGCTGCGGAGCCAGCAACGGATCACCGCCGCCAACCGCTTCGGCATCCCCGCGCTCGCCCATGAGGAATGCCTGGCCGGCTTCGCGACCTGGGGCGCCACCGCGTACCCGGTGCCGCTGTCCTGGGGAGCCACCTTCGACCCCACCGTGATCCGGCGGATGGCCGCCATGATCGGCTCCGACATGCGCCGCCTCGGCGTGCACCAGGGGCTCGCGCCGGTGCTCGACGTGGTCCGCGACGCTCGCTGGGGACGGGTCGAGGAGACCGTCGGCGAGGACCCGTACCTGGTGGGGACGGTTGCCACCGCGTACATCCAGGGGCTGGAGTCCGCGGGCGTGGTGGCCACCCTGAAGCACTTCGTCGGCTACTCCGCCTCCCGGGCCGGGCGCAACCTCGCACCGGTCGGCATGGGCCCACGGGAGCGGGCGGACGTGATGCTGCTGCCGTTCGAGATGGCGGTCCGCGAGAGCGGCGCGCGATCGGTGATGCACGCCTACACCGACACCGACGGGATGCCGTCGGCGGCCGACGAGGAGCTTCTCACCGGCCTGCTCCGGGAGACCTGGGGGTTCACCGGCACGGTGGTCGCCGACTACTTCGGCATCGCCTTCCTGCACACCCTGCACGGCGTGGCCGGCGGCTGGGGCGAGGCGGCCGGGGCCGCGCTCGCCGCCGGGGTGGACATCGAGCTGCCCACGGTGAAGACGTTCGGTCAGCCGCTGCGGGACGCGATCGCCGCCGGGCAGGTGCCCGAGGCGCTGGTGGACCGGGCGGTGCGCCGCGTGCTGCTGCAGAAGGCGCAGCTCGGGCTCCTCGACCCGGACTGGAACCCGGTGCCGCCGGCGCTCGACGGCGTCGACGTCTCCGACCCCGACGCCGTGCGTGGCACCGTCGACCTGGACTCGCCGGCGAACCGGGCGCTCGCCCGGGAGGTGGCCGAGCAGGCCATCGTGCTGCTGCGCAACGACGGCACCCTGCCGCTCGCCGGGCCGGCGCGGATCGCGGTGATCGGCCCACAGGCCGGGAGTCCGGCGGCGGCGCTGGGCTGCTACTCGTTCCCGGTGCACGTCGGGTCCCGCCACCCGGAGCTGCCGGCCGGCATCGAGCTGCCGACGCTGGCACAGGCGTTGGCCGGCGAGTTCCCGGCGAGCGAGATGGTCGTCGAGGTCGGCGTGGGCATCGACGACCCGGACACCGGCGGTGTCGCCGCGGCCGTCGAGGCGGCCCGGAGCGCCGATGTGGTGATCGTGGCGCTCGGTGACCGGGCCGGGCTGTTCGGTCAGGGCACCAGCGGCGAGGGCTGCGACGCCGAGTCGCTGGCCCTGCCGGGGGCGCAGCAGCACCTGCTGGACGCGCTGCTGGACACCGGCACGCCGGTGGTGGTCGCCCTGATCGCCGGCCGGCCGTACGCGCTGGGCCGGGCGGTCGACGAGGCGGCGGCCATCGTGCAGTCCTTCTTCCCCGGCGAGGAGGGGCCCACGGCGATCGCCGGGCTGCTCAGCGGGCGGGTCGAGCCGCAGGGGCGCCTGCCGGTCAGTGTGCCCCGCAGCCCCGGCGGCCAGCCCACCACCTACCTCGCCGCCCGGCTGGGGCATGCCACCGACGTCTCCAACCTGGACCCCACCCCGGCGTACGGGTTCGGGCACGGGCTCAGCTACACCCGGTTCGACTGGTCGGAGCTGGCGGTCGAACAGGCGGTGGCGGAGACCGATGGCGAGCTGCGGCTGGCCTTCACGCTGCGCAACAGCGGCGACCGGTGGGGCAGCGAGGTGGTGCAGCTCTACGCGCACGACCCGGTGGCCTCGGTGGTGCAGCCGGTGCAGCGGTTGATCGGCTACCTGCGGGTGCCGCTGGACGCCGGCGCGGGCTGCCGGATCCAGGTGAGCGTGCCGGCCGATCTGTTCTCGTTCACCGGGCGGAACGGTCGACGGGTGATCGAGCCGGGGGCGTTGGAGCTGCGCCTCGGCTCGTCCAGCACGCAACCCCGGCTGGTGGCGGCGGTCGCGCTGACCGGCCCGGCACGGCAGCTGGACCACACCCGACGGATGCATCCGCTGTTCACCGTCCACCCGACCGTCTGAGCGTCGTGTACACCGACCTGCCCGAGGAGCAGCTGCGCGGCTACCGCAGCGCGGTGCGGGAGCCCGCGGACTTCGACCAGTTCTGGGCCGGCACCCTGGCGGAGGCCCGGGACGCCGGTTGGCCGGTACGGGCCGAGCCGGTGGCGAGCGGGCTGGCCGGCATCGACGTGCTCGACGTGACCTTCGCGGGCTTCGCCGGCCAGCCGGTGCGGGCCTGGCTGCGGGTGCCCCGTGGGGCCGGCACGGCGCTGCCGACCCTGGTCCAGTACGCCGGTTACGGCGGCGGGCGGGGGCACCCGCTGGAGAACCTGCTCTGGGCGTCGGCCGGGTTCGCGCACCTGCAGATGGACACCCGGGGGCAGGGGTCGGGCTGGAGTCGGGGCGACACCCCGGACCCAGGCGCCGCCGGCCCGGAGGCGCCCGGGGTGGCCACCCGGGGCATCGCCGACCCGCGCACGTACTACTACCGGCGGCTGATCACCGACGCGGTCCGGGCGGTGGACGCCGTCCGGACCCTGCCGGTGGTCGACCCGACCCGCGTGGCGGTGCTCGGGCACAGCCAGGGCGGCGGGTTGGCGCTCGCGGCCGGAGCGCTGGCACCCGGCCTGCGGGCGGTGGTGGCCTTCGTGCCGTTCCTCTGTGACATCCCGCGTGCGGTGGTCGCCACCGACGCCCGCCCGTACCGGGAGATCCGCGACTACCTGGCGATCCACCGGGACGCCGAGGAGCGGGTGCTGACCACCCTCGCGTACGTCGACGGGGTGAACTTCGCCCGGCGCTGCCGCCGGCCGGCGCGCTACTCGGTGGCGTTGATGGACGACATCGTGCCGCCGTCGACGGTCTACGCCGCCGTCAACGCCCACGCCGGCCCGACCGAGCTGTCGGTGTGGCGGTACAACGGCCACGAGGCCGGCGGCATCGACGACGACGAGGCGGCGCTGCGCTTCCTCGGCGAGCACCTGGGCGAGGGCGAGGGCGAGGGCCCGCTCGGCCGGCGGCCGGACGCTGATCCGGCGCGGAGCCCCGGCCGGGCCTGATAGACAGGACGGGTGCGCAGGTCAGGACGGGTGGGCGGCGCCGTCGTACTGGCGCTCGTCACGCTGCTCGGCGGCTGCTCGCGGCCGGAGCCCCGCCCGGAGCCCACGGTCGCGGTGCCGGCGTCGTCGAGCCCCGTCCCGTCGAGCCCTGCCCGGTCCGCCGCCGCCCGGCTGCCGGGGTTCGTGGTGCTGACCGACCTCGACCCCCGCATCCACGCCGACATCCGGTACGCCGGCGCGCACAACTTCGTCGGCCGGCCGATCAGCGGCTACCCCGAGCCGCTGTGCCTGCTCACCCACCAGGCCGCCGAGGCGCTGCGCCGGGTCCAGAACGCCGCGCTGGCCGGTGGGCACAGCCTCAAGGTGTACGACTGCTACCGGCCGCAGCCTGCGGTGGACGACTTCGTGGCCTGGGCGAAGCGCCCCGGCGAGCAGCAGACCAAGGCCGAGTTCTATCCGGACGTGGCCAAGAGCCGCCTCTTCGCCGACGGCTACATCGGGGCGCCCACCGCGCACAGCCGGGGCAGCACCCTGGACCTGACCCTGGTCGACGAGCCCGCCGCCAGCCAGCCCCCGTACGATCCCGGACGGCCGCTGGTCGCCTGCACCGCGCCGCGCGGGCAGCGCTTCGCCGACAACAGCATCGACATGGGCACCGGTTTCGACTGCTTCGACGCCCGGGCGCACACCGCCGACCCCCGGATCACCGGCACGGCCCGGGACAACCGGCGACTGTTGCAGCGGTTGATGACCGACGGCGGGTTCGTCAACTACGACCGCGAATGGTGGCACTACCGTTTCCGCGACGAGCCGTACCCGGACACCTACTTCGCCGCGCCCGTCGCCCGATCCTCGGTCGGCTGACGCCCGGGCGGCTCACGTCCAGTAGAGGATCCGGCACGCCGGCACCCGCGCGGCCAGTTCGGCGACGAACCAGCCGCGCAGCTCGCCCATCGTGTCCCGTGGATAGACGTACTTGACCGCGCCGAACTTGCCGTGTTTCCGGCTGCGCGACTCCTCGTCCATCTCCAGCCGGGTCCGCGGGTACCAGCCGAGCAGCACCTCCTTGCTGCCCGGCGTGAACCGGTGGGTGATCAGCTCGGCGGTCAGGTCCAGCTCGGGCACCCCGTCGACCGCCGCGGCGACCTGGTTAAGCAGCTCGCCGTAGCGTTCCCGCCAGTCCGGCAGCGGCATGATCGGCGCGATGGTCAGCCCGACCGGGTAGCCCGCCAGAGCGAGCCGGCGCAGCGCGGCGAGCCGGTCCGGCAGCCGGGCGGTGCCGCCCTCGAACCGCTCGCTGACCGGGGCGCAGTTGACGCTGAACCGGACCCGGGTCCGGCCGGCGTGCGGCAGACCGACGAAGCTGTCCACGTCGGCGTACTTGGTGGTCCAGCGCAGTTGCACCGGCGCGTCCCAGCCCGCGAAGTGCTGCACCGCCCGGAGCCAACTGCCGGTCAGGTGCTCCAGGGCGAGGGGACCGGTGTAGCAGGACGCCTCGAAGGTGGTGCCCTCGTCGGCGCGCCGCGCGTTGCGGCTGGTCACCGTCCCGCTCCCGGCGTACGCGGCCAGCCCGGCCAGGATGTCGTCGAGGTCGGCGTACACGCGGGTCACCGGTGGGCCGGAGAGTGACCCGGCGAGGTAGCAGTACTGGCAGTGCGCCGGGCAGCCCTCCGCCAAGTCGACGCGCCAGTCGGCGCTGGGCGCGATGGGTTGCAGGACGCGTCGCGAGGGCGGGCTCACCACGATCGCCATGGTCGACCTCGCTCGCGCGTACGTCTCGCGGTCGGTGCGCCCGCGTACGCCGCTCAGCCGGTTGGACCGCAGCCGCTCCACCTCGATGCCCAGCGCCCGCACCCGCTCGGTGATCCGTTGTCCGTGCGGGTGCTCCAGCGCGGCCGGGGTGACCACCACCCGGTTCGGGGTCCAGCGGCGCGCCGGCCGGGCCGCCGGCGCGAGCCCGGTCAGGTCGCGGGTCGGCACCCGCTCGCCGCTGGCGTCGTGCGGCGCGGCGGGCACGTCCGCGGCGAGCGGCTGGTCGACGTTCACCGCGTCCGGGCTGGTCACCGGATCGGGGTACCCGTTGCCGGAGGAACCCCACCCGATCCACCGCCGCGCGATTGACGCCACCCGGGCCCAGCGAATAACCTTTCGTCTATCTGTAAACCTTGTGAACAAATGGTTTCCAGCGACGCGGCGGCGCGCGTCCCCAGGCCACCGACCGAAGGGACGATCAGGTGATCGCAGAACTCTCCACCCGTGCCAGACGGATCATCTCGCTGCTGGTCGCCCTGATCGTCACGGTGACCGCCGGCATCGCCGTCAACGCCTCGCGCGCCGCACAGGCCGCTCCGACGTTCAAGGTCCTGGCCTTCTACAACGGCACCTGGGACGCGGCGCACATCGACTTCGTCCGGGACGCCCGCGCCTGGTTCCCACAGGCGGCCGCCCAGTACGGCTTCTCCTGGGAGGCGACCACCAACTGGGGCCTGCTGAACACCGCGAACCTGGCCCAGTACCAGGTCGTCATGTTCCTCGACGACGCGCCGCCCGCCGCACAGCGTCCCGCGTTCGAGCAGTACATGCGCAACGGCGGGGCGTGGCTGGGCTTCCACGTCAGCGCGTTCACCCAGAACCCGTCGAGCTGGAGTTGGTACTACAACACCTTCCTCGGCAGCGGCTCGTTCCAGACGAACACCTGGGGACCCACCCGGGTGACCCTGCGCGCCGACAACCGTACCCACGCCGCCACCCGGAACCTCCCGGCGACGTTCTCGTCGTCGATCAGCGAGTGGTACTCCTGGAGCAACGACCTGCGGCAGAACCCCAACATCGACATTCTCGCCTCGGTCGACCCGTCCAGCTTCCCGGTCGGCACCGACCCCAACCAGTCCTGGTACGGCGGCTACTACCCGTTGGTCTGGAGCAACCGGCAGTACAAGATGCTCTACGCGAACTTCGGGCACAACGCCATGAACTACAGCACCAACACCGGGCTGTCGTCCACCTTCGACAGCGCCCAGCAGAACCGGTTGTTGATCGACGGGCTGCACTGGCTCGCCGGCGCCGGCACCGTCCCCCCGACGACGCCCCCGCCGACCGACGGCATCTCGCCGACCGCCTGGCACACCGTGGTCAACCGGGGCAGCGGCAAGTGTGTCGACGCACGGGCCGCCGCCAGCGCGAACGGCACCGCCGTCCAGCAGTACGCCTGCAACGGCAGCACCGCGCAGCAGTACCAGTTCCCGCCGACCAGCGGCGGCTACCTGCGGATCAACAACCGCAACAACAGCGCCCAGGTGCTCGACGTGACCAACGTGTCGACCGCCAACTCGGCGCCCATCCAGCTCTGGTCCTACAGCGGCGGAAACAACCAGCAGTGGCGGGCCGAGCCGGAGGGCGGCGGCTACTACCGGTTGGTCAACCGCAACAGCGGCAAGTGCCTCGACGTGCCGGGAGCGTCCACGGCCGACAGCGTCCAGCTCGTCCAGTACACCTGCAACGGCACCGCGGCGCAGTCGTTCCGGCTGGTCCCGCAGCCGTAGACCCGTCGCCGGAACCTCCCGTCGTCACGACACCTGACCGGCGCGACCGAATCGAGCGGCGACGCCCCGCAGCACGGCGCGCAGCTCCGGTGGGTCGAGCACGTCGAAGTCCACCTCCAGGGTGCCGAGGAAGGCGGCCAGGTTGGCCAGCGACTCCCCGCCGGTGTGCAGCAGGCAGGTCTGCTCGTCGATCGCCTCGAGCAGGCCTGCCGTGGAGGGGATCCGCTGCGCCATCCGGTCGGCCGGCGCGTGCAGGCGTACCCGGGCGGGGTGCGGCCAGGCTGTGGAGCCGACGCCGCGCAGCACGTGCGCGACCGCGTCGCCACCGGGCGGCTCGCGGGGTGCGAAACGCGGACCGGTCGGCACCCGGGGCCGGATGCGGTCGGCGCGGAAGGTCCGCCAGTCGGCCCGGTCGGTGTCCCAGCCCAGCAGGTACCAGCGCCGGCCGGTGTAGACCAGCCGGTACGGCTCGACGTCGCGCACGGTGGTGGTGCCGTCGTGCCCGGCGTAGTCGAAGCGCAGCCGCTCGCGGCGATGCACGGCCGTGGAGACGGCGGTGAGCGTCTCGGCGTCGACGGTCGGGCCACCGGCCGCGGCGGAGACCGTGGCCGTGCGCAACGCGTCCACCCGGTGCCGCAGCCGAGACGGCAGCGACTGCTCCAGCTTGGCCAACGCCCGCAGCGACGTCTCCTCGATGCAGCGCACCGAGCCGGACGCCGCCGCCCGCAGGCCGACGGCCACCGCCACCGCTTCGTCGTCGTCGAGCAGCAGCGGCGGCAGGGCGGACCCCGCGCCGAGCCGATAACCGCCGGCGACCCCGGGCCGGGACTCGATCCGGTAGCCGAGCACCCGCAGCCGTTCGACGTCGGCGCGCACCGTGCGGGCGGTGACCGCCAACCGGTCGGCCAGCTCCGCGCCGGACCAGTCACGGTGGCCCTGCAGGAGGGCGAGCAGCCGCAGCAGTCGCACGGAGGTCTCCACCATGCTGGGCAGTCTGCCGGAGACCAGCACCGGCCCGCGCCCGCGAGGCGGCAGTCGGGCCCGGCGGGCAGCACCCGGTCGAGCGCCATACCTGTGAGTCATGAACATGACTCACAGGTATAGGGCCCACGAGTGGGTGGATGCCCCGGTTAATCGGTTGCTCGCCGCACGCCGGCCTGTTGAGCTACCTGAAACGACCACCGATCTCAGGGAGTAGTAATGCGCGCTGCGTCGATGTCCGGCCAGAAGGGACCTGTCACCTACCTGAAGGACACGACGCTTCGTGAAGACCCTCAACCTCGGCATCCTGGCGCACGTCGATGCCGGTAAGACCAGCCTGACCGAGCGACTGCTGTTCGCCGTCGGCGTGACCGACCGGCTCGGCAGCGTCGACGCGGGCAGCACCCGCACCGACTCCCTGGCACTGGAGCGGCAACGCGGGATCACCATCCGCTCGGCCGTCGTCTCCTTCGTGCTGGACGACGTGACCGTCAACCTGATCGACACGCCCGGTCACCCGGATTTCATCGCCGAGGTCGAGCGGGTGCTCGGCGTCCTCGACGGTGCGGTGCTGGTGATCTCCGCGGTCGAGGGCGTCCAGCCGCAGACCCGGGTGCTGATGCGTACGCTGCGCCGGCTGCGCATCCCCACGCTCATCCTCGTGAACAAGGTCGACCGGGCGGGGGCGGACCCCGAGCGGGTGGTGCGGGCCGTCGCGGAGAAGCTGACCCCGTCCGTGGTGGCCATGGGGTCGGTCGCGGGGCCCGGTACCCGGGACGCCCGCTGCACGTCGTACGGCCCGGCCGACGTCGGCTTCACCGACCGGCTGATCGACCTGCTCGCCGGTCAGGACGACGCGTTGCTCGCCGACTGGGTGGCGGACCCCGCGACGCTGCCGTACCCCCGGCTGCGCCGGGCGCTGGCCGACCGGACCGGCCGGTCGCTGGTCCAGCCGGTGTTCGCCGGCTCGGCCATCACCGGCGCCGGAGTGGACGCGCTGATCGCCGGGATCACCGAACTGCTGCCCACGGCCCAGGGCGACGCCGAGGCCCCGGTCTCCGGCACCGTGTTCGCCATCGAGCGCGGCCCGGCGGGGGAGAAGATCGCGCTGGTCCGGCTCTTCACCGGCACCATCCGGGTCCGGGACCGGATCCGGGTCGGTGCGACCGGCGCTTCGCTGGTCACCGGGGTGCGCGTCGTCGCCGACGGGGCCGACATCGCGGCGTCGTCGGTCGGCGCGGGCCACATCGCCCGGCTGTGGGGCCTCACCCAGGCGCGGATCGGTGACCCGGTCGGCGTACCCCCGAAGCGCGCCGGCGCGGACCGCCAGTTCGCGCCGCCCACCCTGGAGACCGTCGTGGTCCCGGCCCGCGCCGCGGACCGGGTCACGATGCACGCCGCCCTGAGCCAGCTCGCCGAGCAGGATCCGCTGATCAACCTCCGGCAGGACGACCGGCAGCACGAGATCAGCGTCTCGCTCTACGGCGAGGTGCAGAAGGAGGTCATCCAGGCCACCCTGGCCGACGACTTCGGGGTCGCCGTGACCTTCAGGGAGACCAGCACGGTGCACGTGGAGCGGGTCAGCGGCGTCGGCGAGGCGGTCGAGGTGATCGCCGTGGCGCCCAACCCGTTCCTGGCCACCGTCGGGCTGCGGGTGGCCCCGGCGTCGGTCGGCGCGGGCGTGAGTTTCCGGCTCGGCGTCGAGCTGGGATCGATGCCACCGGCGTTCTTCGCCGCCGTCGAGGAGACCGTGCACCGGACGCTGCGCCAGGGGCCGCACGGCTGGCAGATCCCGGACTGCGAGGTGACGATGACCCACGCCGGCTACTGGGCCCGGCAGAGCCACTCCCATGGCACCTTCGACAAGAGCATGTCCAGCACCGCCGGGGACTTCCGCAACCTCACCCCGCTGGTGCTGATGACCGCGCTGACCCGGGCCGGCACCCGGGTGCACGAGCCGGTGCACCGGTTCCGGCTGGAGGTGCCGGGCGACGTCCTCGGCACCCTGCTGCCGGCGCTCGCCCGGCTCGACGCGGTGCCGACCGACACCACCGGGCAGGGCACGTCGTACCTGGTGGAGGGGGACATCCCGGCGGGCCGGGTGCACGCGCTGGAGCGCCGCCTGCCGTCGCTGACCCGGGGCGAGGGCGTGCTCGAAACCGCATTCGACCGGTACCGGCCGGGGCGGGGCCCGGCCCCCACCCGAGCACGCTGGGACCACAACCCCCTGGACCGCAAGGAGTACCTGCTGGCGGTGGCCCGCCGGGTCGTCGGCGGCCGGTAGCCGGCGCGGGCCTGGTCGAGGTGCGCCGCCCGATCAATCTGGTCACCAACCACGTTAGGTCTTAGGGTTGGAGATCGTCTCGACTATGCGTTTCCGCCGCCGTTGCGAGGAGTTGCGTTATCGCGGATGGGAGTTGCTCGTGGCTTCGTCTTCGGAGATGGCTCTATCTCCGGCGATGGTTTTGCTCATGCTTCCTTCTATGGCGACAAGGATGACGCCGTCCTCCCCTACTTCGACAACGTCGACCGGTTGGCCACCTACTACTACGTGTATCGCCCCGATCTTCCGAGTCGGAAGCTCCATGTACCGTCGCGCGAGGTGACCGAAGAGCGTTTAGCCGGTGGCGAGGTGAAGCGTTACCGGAGGTTGGGCGGGCTTCCGCGAGAATGGAAGCGGGAGTAGCCGCCAATAGAGGGAAATGCGGACGTGATTTATGGGTGGCTCGCCGGATATTTCGCCGCGGATGGCGATGTCGGAAGTACGGGCCGGCCATCGATCTGGTCTGCGGATCGGCAGAACTTGGAGTTTGTCAAGACTGCATGCGACGCGATCGGAATTTGGACTCTCCCCCCATCAGAAGTCGGATGCGTCGCGGGTACGGGTCAGTTGACACTGCGATCTATGTCATGGGAATCTCTCGAGCGGACCTCGGCCCAGAATTCTTTCTCCTGCACGAGCATCGCAAACGTTGGTCGGCAAACCGAAAAGCTGTCGAGCGGCGAGGATGGACTCTGCGGGAGGTCCGGAGGACCCAAGCGATCGAAGAGGTTTACTGCGCCGTCGTGGAAGGAGGCCATTCCTTCGCCTTGGAAGGGAACATCCTCACGGAGGCCCCTTCCCGTGAGCGGTATGGTCGAGGGCTGTTGTAAACCTCGGATCCTCGCGAAGGTGGTCGTGCACCTTCGCCAAGTGGTGTTTCTGAGGAGCAAACGTGATCGATGCGCCGCGCGGCCGGGACGGTGCCGTCACCGGCCGCGCGGTGGTCGAGCGGCTGCGTTGCGGAGCGCTCGATGTATCCCACGCCGGGTCGGGACCGCTGATGGTGGAGGACCCGGCGCCTTGGTAGGGATCAGAAGCCGGCGAAGACCCGCCGCAGGTCGTCCAGGCTCACCGGGCCGGTCACCCGCACACCGTCCGGGGTGTGCTGGGGGCCGAGCCGCCCGGTGGCCAGGCGCAGCCACGCCTCGGCCGGGGCGGTCAGCTCGCCGTCCGGCTGCTCCGGCGTGTCGGTCAGCTCGATGTGCTCGCCCAGCCGCAGCCCGTACGTCTGCTCGGGCTCGTGCAGCCGTACCAGCAGGGCGGTTTCCCGGCCGGCCAGCTCCTGCGGCCGGCTGGTCCACGCCAGCATGCCGCCGATCTGGTCGAGCAGCAGCGGCACCGCCCCCGGCGTCACCGCCGCGAACGGGTTGAACGCGACCTCGACGTCCCACTGGTGCAGCGCGAACTCGCTGAGCCGGAACCGGCCCGCGGTGGCCACGTCGACCGGGTCCGGCAGGAAGCCGAGGTCGATCCGCAGCGAGGCCCGGCTCTCGGCGTCCAACGCCTCGTATGTCTCGATGAGCCGCTGGTTGGCCTCGAGGAACCCGGCGGCGTGCTCGGCCGGGGGCATCGCGTCCCAGCGCTGCCAGACGCCGCGGTTGAAGTCGCCATCCGGGCCGGGCGCGCCGGTGCGGGCGGCGGTCAGCGTCGCGAGGTTGATCTCCGCGCCGCTGCCCAGGTGGCTGAGCACCTGGGACACCTGCCACTCACTGGCCCCCGACGGCAGAAGGAGGTCGTCCTCCTTGAGGTCCCGGACGAGCGCGGCGAGCTCCTCGTGGCCCGCGCGCAGCGCGCTGATGATCTGATCGGCAGCCGTGGACATATGTCTCCTCAACGGGATTTTCGACGGTGGTCGGGACGTTACCGGACGCGGCCGCCGGCCGGCCCACGCCCGCGTGGGGAGCGGACCGGCCGGCGGACGCGTCGGTCGGCTCAGCCCATGTGCACGGCGTTACCGGCCGGGATGTCCTCCTTGCGCACCTTGATCAGGAGCAGGGTGGCCAGCCCGGCGAGCACGATCAGGGCCGCGCCCCAGGCGAACGCCACGCTGTAGCCGTGCACCAGCGCCTCGATCTGGTTGGCCGGGCTCGGCACGTGCGAGACCAGGTAGGTGGCGACCGCGCTGGTGTACATGGTGTTCAGCAATGCGGTGCCCAACGAGCCGCCGATCTGCTGGGTGGCGTTCAGCGTCGCGCTGGCCGCGCCCGCATCGTGCTCCGGCACCCCGACCAGGGCGAGACTGGACAGCGGCACGAAGGTGAAGCCGAGACCCATGCCGAGGATGACCTGGGCCGGCAGCAGGTGGGTGAGGAACGACGTGTCCACGTCGATCTGAGTCAGCAGCAGCATGGCCACGGCGGCGAGCACGGCGCCGCCGACCATCAGCGGCTTGGCGCCCAACCGTGGCATCAACTGGCTGGCGCCACCCGCCGCGATCAGCACGCCGGCGGTGACCGGCAGCGAGGCGAGACCGGCCTCCAGCGGCTTGTACTGCAGCACCACCTGGAAGTAGAAGGTCAGGAAGAGGAACGCGCCGAACAGGCCGGCGCCGATCAGCGTCGAGGCGAGGTACGCCCCGCCCCGGTTCCGGTCCAGGATGATCCGCATCGGCAGCAGCGGGTGGTTGGAGCGCAGTTCGATCACCACGAAGGCGGCGAGCAGCACCACACCGGCGGCGATGAAACCGAGCGTCGCGGCGGCGTCCCAACCGTCCTCGGCGGCCTTGGTGAAGCCGTACACCAGGGAGACCAGACCGGCGGTGACGACGACCGCGCCGGGGACGTCGTAGCGGGTGTTGCCGTGCGCCCGGCTCTCCGGCACCAGCGGCAGGGCGAAGGCGATCGCGACCGCGGCGACCGGGATGTTGACCAGCAGGCACCAGCGCCAGTCGGCGTACTCGGTGAGCACCCCGCCGAGCAGCAGGCCGACCGCGGACCCGCCGCCGGCGATCGCGCCGTAGACGGC
Source organism: Micromonospora sp. NPDC005206 (assembly GCF_040608175.1). Lineage (NCBI taxonomy): Bacteria > Bacillati > Actinomycetota > Actinomycetes > Micromonosporales > Micromonosporaceae > Micromonospora > Micromonospora sp. NPDC005206. The sequence continues at coordinate 76,361 of NZ_JBEXHU010000016.1, read as the reverse complement.
GAACGCCTTGGCCCGCTCGGTGGCCTCGGTGAACAGGACGGTGAGCAGCGCCAGCGCGGCCGGGGCGAGCAGCGCGCCGAAGGCGCCCTGCAACGCGCGGGCGGCGAAGAGCATCCCGCCGGTGGTGGCCAGACCGCCGAGCGCGGAGGCCAGCGCGAAGCCGGTCATGCCGACCAGGAAGGTGCGCTTGCGGCCCCAGTAGTCGGCGATCCGGCCGCCGAGCAGCAGCAGGCCACCGAAGGCCAGCGTGTAGGCGGTGATCACCCACTGCCGGTTCGCGTCGGTGATTCCCAGGTCGGACTGGGCCTGGGGGAGGGCGATGTTCACGATCGTGGCGTCCAGGACCACCATGAGCTGTGAGACCGCGATGACCGCCAGCGCGATCCAGCGCCGCGGGTGCGGCGCGTTCGTCGACGTCCCGGCGCCGGGCGCGCCGGGAGCGGTCGAGGTAGTTCCGGGCATGGTGAAGCCTTCCGTGTGTCTGTAGATCAGGAGCGGAGCCGGTCGAGTCAGGGCCGAGACGGGCGGTCGGGCTGGTAGCGGAGCACCGGAATCAGCACCTGGTCGACGACCTGGGTGAGGAACGCGTCATCGGCCGGTAGGCCGTGCGCGACGATGCGGGACATGGTGAGGGCGGGCGCCAGGTCGTGGAACAGGTCCCGTTCGCCGGCCTCGGGCGGGATCTCGCCTCGGGCGGCGGCGCGGACCAGGATGGCCGTGCTGGCCACCCGCCCGGCTGGCAGCACCTGGTGGCGCACCAGTCGTTCCAGCTCTGGGTTGGTCCGCATGGCGAAGGTCAACGCCTGCATCAGGTCACCGTCGGCCCTGCAGATGGCGGCCGTGGCACGCAGCAACTCGATCAGGTCGCCGCGCAGGGAGCCGGTGTCCCGCGGGTTGTGCACGTCCACGTGCCGGTCGCGCAGCGCGGCGACGACCAGCTCGGCCTTTCCGTCCCAGCGCCGGTAGATGGTGGCCTTGCTGACGTGCGCCCGGGCGGCGATGGCGTCGATCGTCGTCCGGTCGTAGCCGACCTCGCGCAGCAGGTCGATGACCACGGCGAACAGGTCGGTGTCGGTGCACCGGGCACCCCGGGCAGCCGGCACCCCGGCAGCCGTGCCCACCTGCTGACCACCCAGCATCCCGACCCCCCCGAAACGATGTCGTACTGAACCTAGTTCGCGATCTGGAGATCGTGCAGGGTTTTATGAGTTGCGTCGCACCGGGTGGACGAAACGATTACGTTTCTGGCCGGTGTCCGGCAGGTGAACCGGGTACTCAGCCTCCCGCGGAGGGGGCGAGGAGCACCGGGACGGCCACCGTGTTGATCCGGGAACCGTCACGGGCGGACACCTCGTACACCTCGATGGTCCCGCGCTGCTCGCGGACGGTGCGCCAGCCGACCACCACCCGGTACCCGCCCCGGCAGCCGCTCCCGCAGCTCGCCGTGCCGAAGCCGGTGGCCACCTCCCGGCCGGCGGTGTCCAGGACCCGGACGCTCACCGTGGCCTCGAACACGTCGGCGGTGCCGGTGACGGTGAGCGGGGCGGTGACGCGTTCGCCGACACCGGGGCCGGTGACCACGATCGGCGGCAGCAGGTCCGCGTAGTCGGCCCGGCCGACCGGGGCGCCACCGCCGAAGCGGACCTGCCGCACGGTGGGGAACTGGGTGAGCGTCCACACCACCTGTGCCTCGCGCAGCCGCCGGCGCTCCGCCGGGTCGTCGGCGGAGGGGACCGCCCCGAGCGTCGCCACGCCGTCGGCGATCCGGGTGACCTCGACGCCGGCCGGCAGCAGAGTGGCCAGCCCGGTCGCGGCCTCCGCCGACGTGGGCCCGGCGGCCAGCTCGGTCAACGCCAGCCGGGACGTCGCCACGGTGGCCGGCCGGGTCCGGTGGGTCGGGACGAGCCGGCCGGAACGGACGTACCACAGCTCGATGGTCACCGTGTCCGGCCGGGGGCGCGTACCGGTGGCGGACGGTGCCGGCGTCCGGGCCGCGGTGCCGGTGGGCGACGGTGGCGGTTCCGCGGACGGGGTGGGGGTCGGGTCGGGGCGCCCGGTGGACGCGGGTGTGCTCGACGGCGCGGCGGTGGGCGCCGGGCCGAGGACGCCGGAGCGTGGGGTGCCGCACCCGCCGACGAACACCGCGGCGATGAGCACCGGCGCGGCCAGCCGGGCCGCACCGCGCGGGCTCACCCCGCACCACCCGACGGCGCTGTGCGGGCCGTGCGCCCGCCTCCGGGCGGCCGCGCCGGGGCGCGGTCGTCGGGATGTTCGACCGGGCGCGGCGTGCCGTCGTGCGGCTGGGCGGGGCCGGGGGCGGGCAGCACCAAGCGGAACCGGCTGCCCGCGCCCGGCTCGCTGTGCGCGGTCAGCACCCCACCGAGCAGGGCGGCGTGTTCCCGGGCGATGGCGAGCCCGAGCCCGCTGCCCGGCGCCGAACGGGACGGGTCGACCTTGTGGAACCGGTCGAACAGGCGCGGCAGGTGCTCGGGCGGGATGCCCGGCCCCTGGTCGGTGACCTCGAAGACGACCAGCGGGCCGTGCCCGGTCACGGTGGCCCGGATCTCGCCGCCGCCGTGCTCGACCGCGTTCGCGACCAGGTTGGCCAGCACCCGTTCCAGCCGGCGCGGGTCGGTGCGCAGCGCGAGCGGTTCACCGGTGACCAGCACCCGCTCCGACCAGCCGCGCGCCGCGACGATCCCGCGCAGGAGTGTTGGCGCGTCGACCGGCTCGACGCTGAGCCGCTCCCGGCCGGCGTCCAGCCGGGAGATTTCCATCAGGTCCTCGACCAGCCGGCGAAGCCGGACCACGTCACCGACCAGCAGCCGCGCGGCCGGTCGGGCGTCGCCGGGCAGCTGGTCCAGGTGCTCGCGCAGCAACGAGGCCGCGGCCACCAGGGCGGTGACCGGGGTACGCAGCTCGTGCGCGACGTCGGCGGTGAACCGCCGCTCCCGCGCCTGCGCCGCGGAGAGCGCCGCGATCTTCGACTCCAGCGCCTCGGCCATCTCGTTGAACGACGCCGCCCAGACGCTGAACTCGTCCCGCCCGCGTACCGGCAGTCGGGTGGCGAGCAGGCCCTCGGTGAGCGACCGGGCGGCCCGGCTGGCCCGGCCCACCGGCTCCAGCGTGCGGCGGGCCAGCAGGTGTCCCACCCCGGCGGCGAGCAGCACCACCAGCACCCAGCCGGCCAGCAGCGCGGTGCGCAGCTGACCCAGGTCGGCGGCGATGTCGTCCTCGACGGTGATCACGTACAGCTCGGCGGTCGAGCCGGGGATACGGCCGCCGACCACCAGCAGCCGTGGGCGCTCCGCCGGCGCGGACCGCTGGTAGCCGAGCTGCCCGTCCGCGACCGTGGCCCGCAGTTGGGAGCCGAGCGTCGGGGCGTACGACGGGTGCGAGGGGCGGGCCGGACCGTCGACGAGCACCACGTGCCGGCCGCTGCCCTCGAAACTGGTGAGCAGCTCGGTGCTGCGCTGGTCGGTCAACGGCAGGAACTGTCCGGCGAGGACGAGTTGGTAGCGGGCGTCGGCGGCGGCCTGGTGCAGTGAGGCGTCCAACCAGGACTGCCGCAGCAGCAGCCCGGTGCCCCCGGCGAGCAGTCCGGCGGAAACCCCGGCGACCAGCACGAACGCGATCGTCAGCCGTCGCCGCAGGCGGCCCGGGGGCACTGCGCGTCCGGCCATCGCCGACCTCCTGTCAGCCCGTGGACAGCTTGTAGCCGGCGCCGCGTACGGTGCGTACCAGCCGAGGGTGCGCCGGGTCGTCCTCGACCTTGGCGCGCAGCCGTTGCACCGCCACGTCGACCAGCCGCGAGTCGCCCAGAAAGCTGTGGTTCCAGACCAGGTCCAGCAGCAGCTCCCGGGTGAAGACCTGCCCGGGTCGGCGGGCCAGCTCCAGCAGCAGGCGAAACTCGGTGGCGGTCAGCGCCACCTCCCGGCCGTCCCGGCGGACCACGAAGCTACCCGGGTCGATCTCCAGGCCGCCGACCTCGATGGTGCTCGACGTGACCGGCGCGCTCGCCCGGCGCAACACCGAGCGAACCCGGGCCACCAGTTCGGGCAGGTCGAACGGCTTGCGCAGGTAATCGTCCGCTCCGCACTCCAGCCCGACCACCACGTCGAGCGTGTCGGTGCGCGCGGTCAGCATCAGGATCGGCACCTGGCTGCTGCGCCGGATCTCCCGGCAGACCTCCAGGCCGTCCAGGCCGGGCAGCATGACGTCGAGCACGATCAGATCGACCGGACGGGCCCGCCACGCCGCCAGGGCCTGCCGCCCGTCGGCGGCGGTGTCGACCCGGAAGCCGGCGCGGCGCAGACCGAGGGCGGTGACCTCCCGGATGGAGGCATCGTCCTCGACCACCAGCAGGCGGCCCTCCATGACCTGAGGGTAGACCCGCCGCGACGGTGCGCAGCCCTGGCGAAACGGTCGGTGTCGGTGGCCCGCCCGGACCCGGAAGGAAGGGCCCCTTCTTATCGCCAGGCGATAAGAAGGGGCCCTTCCTTCGGTCACCACTGGTGGGCTACGTCGAGGACGATCCGGCTGTGCCCGCCGGGGCCGGCCAGCACGAACGTGCGGAACGGCAGCCGGGCCCGCACGCCGACCGCGAAGGTGGTGTAGCCCTCGAAGCTGCCGCCGAAGACGACGTCGCGCAGCGTCTGGTAACGCAGCAGGTTCGCGGCGTGCTCACCGACCCGGTACGGAACGGTGCCCAGGCGGGAGTCGTCGTACGCGGGGGCCCGCAGGGAGACCCGCAGCAGCGCGCCCCCGGCGGTGTACGGCGACAGCGCCAACCCCTCGCCCTCAGTCCACGTCTCGCCGTAGCCGACCGCGTACCCGTCCACCGACCCGGCGAACTCGAATACCACCCGGTCGTAGCAGTCGTGCCGACCGGTCCGCACGTCGACCAGCGGGGCGGTGCTCAGGGCGCCGGCCGACTTCTCCGCGCTGCCCCAGGTGATACCGCAGTACGGGGCCATGGTCGTCGCCGTGGTGGTGCCGGCCGCGGCGCCGTTGCCCGCGCTGGCGACCAGCCCGGCGAGTACGACCGCCAGCGCCGTCAGTGCGCTTCTGATCCTCATCGTGGTGCCTCCGTCCGATGCTCGGGGCCACGCCGCGGCGGCGTTGCCGGTGACCCTCTGCCGCGACGGTCGTCCCGCCCCGGCACGGCCACTTCGCCGTGGCGTAACAGCCGCGTAACGGCGGTCGACGGGGGTGCCGTGGACGCTTCCGGCCCCCTTCGCCGAGGGCGTTGGCACGGTCGCCGGTATGACGGTTCCGCTATGCCGGTCCTCGACCGCCGTCACATTAACATTCACCTATATCGATGACCGGCGGCCGGTGGTCGCCGGACGACCGCAGGGGAGTGCGTGATGTTCCGACGACAATTGCTGCGTGCGGCGCAGGCCGTACTGGTGGCCGTGCTGGCGGCGGCCGGGGTGCAGCTCGCCACCGGCGCTCCGGCCGCCGCCGTACGGACCGTCTACTACGACGCGAGCCGGACCGGCGGGTTCCGCACCAACTTCGACCAGGCGGCGCAGATCTGGAACAGCCGGGTCAGCACCGTCCGGCTGCAACCCGGCACCCCGGCCAGCATCACCATCTACGTCGACGACGGCTGGCCCCGGGCGCAACCGACCGGGCTCGGCTCGGGCCGCATCTGGATGGGCCGCACGGCCGTCAACCAGGGCTACGACCGCAACCGGATCGCCGCCCACGAGCTCGGCCACATCCTGGGCCTGCCCGACCGGCGCACCGGCCTCTGCTCCGACCTGATGTCCGGCAGCAGCGCCCCGGTCTCCTGCCGCAACGCGAACCCCAGCTCGGCCGAGGCGTCCCGGGTGACCTCGCTGTTCGCCGGCACGCTCGCCGCGCCGGTCACCGGCGCCACGTACACCTGGGACGGCGCCGGGGACATCGGGCCGACGGTGGTCGGCGGCCGGCCGGCCTCCGAGAACTACCCGTTCATGGTGTACGTCTCCGGCTGCACCGGCACGCTGATCAAGGCCAACTGGGCGGTCACCGCCAAGCACTGCTCCACGCCGTCCTCGGTCCGGGTGGGCAGCGTCAACCGCACCAGCGGCGGCACCGTGGTCCGGGTGACCCGCGCGGTCAACCACCCGAGCGTCGACGTCAAGCTGCTGCAACTGGCCAGTTCGGTCAGCTACGCCCCGGCCCCGATTCCGACGACCTCCGGCGCGGTCGGCACCGCCACGCGGATCATCGGCTGGGGCCAGACCTGCCCCCGCCCGGGCTGCGGCTCGGCCCCCGCGGTGGCCAACGAGCTGGACACGTCCATCGTGGCCGACAGCCGGTGCTCCGGCATCAACGGCCCGTACGAGATCTGCACCAACAACACCAACGGCACCGCCGGCGCCTGCTACGGCGACTCGGGTGGCCCGCAGGTGCGCCGAGTCAACGGGTTGTGGAACCTGATCGGCGCGACAAGCCGGGCCGGCAACAACAACTCCACCTGCGCCACCGGCCCGTCGATCTACGTCGATCTGCCGTCCATCCGGTCCTGGATCTCCACCCAGGTCGGTGGTCTGCCCGTCTGATCACTTCGGACACCCGTGGCGGGCACTCGGACACGCGTGCCCGCCTCGCGCAGCCGGGTCGCCCAGGCGTCGCTCGCTGGGGTAGCGTGCCTGGCACATCGTCCCATCCGAGGTGGTCTCATGTCTGCCGTCGTCGCACTCGTGCTGACCCTCGCACTGTCGCCCGCGCCGTCGCCGTCGGCCCCCTCGGGCCCGGTCGGCGGCCTGCTCGGCGGCGCCGGCCAGATCGTCGACGATCTGCTCGGTGGCGGTGGCACCCCGAGTGTTTCCCCGAACCCGGACCCGACCCCGGCCGCGACCCCGAGCCAGACTTCGCCGCCGTTCGCCGGGCCGTCGGCCCCGGTGACGCCTGCGCCGATGCTGCCGGCACCGACCCCCACGCCCGCCGGATCGTCGACCGGTCCCCGGCAACCGGCGGCGCCCGCCGCGCCCGACCGCACGGCCGGCGGTCGGGCCCCCCGTGAGGCGGCCGTGCCGCTGCCGAACGGTGGCGATCCGGTCGCCCCGCCGACGCTCGCGGCCCCGGACCGGGGCGGCTGGCCGCTGCTGCCGGCGTACTACCTGCTGGTCGCCGGTGCCCTCGCGCTGCTGGCGTTGCTGCTCCTGGGTCCTCGCAGGGCGGCCCGCGCCGCCAGCGCTGCCGGTGCCCCCGCGCCGGCGCCGACCCCTGCGCCGGATCCCGGCCCGACGCCGGGCAATGTCAGCCGACTTCCGACCAACCTCAATGCCATCTACGAGCTGGGCCGGCTGGACGAGCGGCTCGAACAGGAGCGTCGCCACCGGTCCTGACGAGTGGCGTCCGGCCGCCGGCCTCAGCGAGCCGGCCGAGCGCCCTCGCGCGGTGGGATCTCGTCGTGGTACGCCCCGATCGGCCCGCGGTAGCGAACCCCGTCCGGGTACGGCCAGGCGTTCGCGGTGCACCCGTGCAGGCCCAGCGTCTGCTGCTGCATCACCGGCGCCGGCCGGCCCCGCCCCGGGCACCGCTCGTGACCCAGGCCGAGCCGGTGCCCGACCTCGTGGTTGACCATGTACTGCCGGTACGTGGCCAGGCCGACGCCGTATCCCGGCACCGCCTTGACCCAGCGGGCCACGTTCAGCACCACCCGCTGGCCGTTGCGGCACGAGGTGTAGCCGTCCGGAACGTCCTGGCACAGTTCGTCACGGGTGCCGGGGGTCGCCAGGTAGATGGTGAAGTCGGCCGGTGTGCCGGCGCCCACCCTGCGCAGCCGCCAGGTGCCGCCGGCCGTCCACCCGCGCGGGTCGTTGAGTGTCGCGGAGACCGCCGCGGCGACGTCGGCCACCGGCAGGCCGCGGATGTCGCGCTCCACGGAGACCCGGTACCGCAGCAGCCGCCCGCTGTCGCCGTGCCCGGACGACTTCTCGGCGGCGGCCGTCGACCAGCGGTCGCCGCCGGTCGCGGGGTAGCTGATCGGGGCGGCCGGGGAGGGCGTGACACCGGCGGCTCCCGCCGGTCGGCCGGTCGTGGCGCGCCCCGCCGCGGGTTGCCCGACGCGTTCCGGCCCGGTCGTGGGCGGGCCGGTGGCGGGCTGCCCGGCCGCCGGCAGGCCGCAGCCGGTGAGCAGCGCCACCACCAGCAGCAAGGTCGCGGAGGCGGCCTGGCCTCGACGGGTAGCCTTCGTCGACATGTCTCTCCCCTCGCGCGCCGGTCTGCGGCGCCGCAGGGGAGGAGACGGGTGACCTCGCCAAAAAGTTGATCTCAGGGAGACTCAACCTTTCGCGGTCCTCGCCCGTCCGTAACTGTGTGGCACGGGGGAGGGTTCGGCGTGGCGCGGGGTGACGCGGAGTTCGTCGAGTTCGCGCGGGCCGCGTCCGCGCGGCTGGTCCACGCCGCGTTCCTGCTGACCGGGGATCATCACGCGGCCGAGGATGCCGCGCAGACCGCCCTGGCCCGCACCTACGCGTCCTGGTCCCGGATCCGCGACGACGACGCCTACGGCTACGCCCGCCGCATCCTGGTCAACCACCTGGTGGACGGATGGCGGCGCCCGATCCGGGAGTATCCGACCGAGGAGGTCCCGGAGCAACGGCCTGCCGACGTGGCCGACGAGGTGGCCACCCGGCGCTGGTTGACCGCGATCCTCGGCGCGCTCAGCCCTCGCGAGCGGGCCATCGTCGTGCTGCGCTACTACTTCGACCTCCCGGAGGCGCAGGTGGCCCGGGAACTCGCCATCTCGGTGGGCACGGTCAAGAGCACCAGTTCACGGGCGCTGGAGAAGCTGCGCGCCACCGGACCGAGCGCGGTCGACAGTCAGGAGGCGTGCCGATGAGCGAGCTGGACCGGCTCCGCCACGCCATGCGGGCCACCGAGCGACCCGAGGCCACCCTCGACCTGGCGGCCGTCATGCGCGACGGGCGGCGGTTGCGGAGTCGCCGCCGGGTCGCCGGAGCCGGGGCGACGACGCTGGCGATCGGGCTGGTCGCCGCCGTCGTCGCGGTGGTGGTCGGCGCGCTACCGGGCGATCCGCGTACGGTCGATCGTCCGTCGCAGGTCGCCGTCGCCCCCACGCCGCCGGTCGGCGTCTCCCCGACGCCAGGTACGCCCGGACCCACGGCGGCGACCACGATCGGCCGTGCGGAGCCGCCGCCCTCGCCACTGGGCCAGGTCGTCGACAGCGGGATCCGGCACGGCGGCGACCAGCGGGTGTACTACGTCGTGCCGGTGGCGGTGCCCAGTCAGCCCCGGGTGAAGATCGGGCTGGCCGCCGGCCGCCGCGCCCCGGACGGCACATTGACCACGGATCTGCTGGTCAACGACGTCGAGGGGGCGGACCGCAGCCCCGGGTTCCACCAGATCGGCTACGACAGCGGGGGAGCCGCGGCGCCGGTGCCCACGTTCGGCTACTTCGTCGGCCCGGCGCACCGGATCACCGGCACTGTGGACGGCCGTCAGGTCGCCGCCCGGCTGGCCCGGTGGAGCGCCGACAAGCAGGTGGTGATCTTCTGGTTCGACCCGGCCGAGCTGGTGCCGGGGGATCGGCTGGACGGCATCATCGCCCGCGACGCCGGCAACCGTCGGCTGTGACGCGCCGGCCGTCGCGCGGACGGCCGACGGCTCAGGCCAGCCGACCCTCGATGGTCACCGTCGTCCCCTCGCTGGTGGAGACCAGCCGCACGTCGCCGTAGGCGTTCATCAGCAGCGCGCCCCGTCCCCGGTCCATCGCCGGCCGGCGGTCCCGCCAGGTGCCGAAGTCGCGTACCGAGATCCGGACCAGGCCGCCGCCAGCCTGGAGCCGGACCCGCACCTCCGGACGGCTGGGTCGCTGGGCGTGCTCGACGGCGTTGTTCACCGCCTCGGACGCGGCGAGCAGCAGGTCCTCCTGCACGTCCGGGTCGACGTCCAGGCCGCTCAGCGCCAGCCGGACGTCGCGGCGCATCGCCGCCGCCGACGCGGGCGCGGAGGGGTACGTCCATCCGATGTCGAGGGCGTCGCCGACCGCTTCCGCGATGGCGCTCCGGGTGGGAGTGTCGGCCGGGTGGCCCGGCGGGTCCGCGGCCGGCTCCACGGCCGTCGGAATCGGCGCGACGGTGGTGGCCGGGGCAGGTCGTGCCGCCGCCGGATTGGCGTCGAATGCCGGTGGGATGTCGTCGGACCAGGCCGGCGCCGCGTCGGGCCGGGGCGCCGCGCTGGCGCGGGACCGGCGGATGACGGCCCGGATCCGCGCGATCAGCTCGGCTGCGGCGAACGGCTTCACCAGGTAGTCGTCGGCGCCCAGGCTCAGGCCCGCCACGCTGGCGTCCCCTCCGGCGCGGGCGGAGAGCACCAGCACCGGCAACGCCCGGGTCGCCGGGTCCGCGCGCAGCCGGCGGACCAGCTCGAAGCCGTCCAGCACCGGCATCATCACGTCGGTGAGGACCAGGTCCGGTGGGTCGCGGTGGACCGCGTCGAGGGCCTGCCGACCGTCGGTGACGGTCCGCACCCGCCAGCCCTGCCCGGTGAGCAGCCGGCTCAGGTACGCCCGCATGTCGCTGTTGTCGTCAACCACCAGGATCCGGGCCCCGGTCAGCTCGTCCCCGGTGGAGCCGGACGCCGGAACGGGCTCCGAGACGCCATCGCCCGGGTCGGCCAGCCAGGTCACCGCCTCCTGGACGGCGGCACGGGCCGCGTCGCCCCGCCCGGTGGGCGGTGATCCGGTCGGCACGGCGGGGCGCGCCGACGTCCACGGCAGCGCGACGGTGAAGGTGCTGCCGACGCCGACCCGGCTGGTCACCCGGACCTCGCCACCCTCGAGGCGGGCCAGCTCGTGCACCAGGGCCAGGCCGATGCCGGTGCCCTCGTGACTGCGCGAGAGGGCGCTGCGCACCCGGTGGAAGCGTTCGAAGAGCTTCGGCACTTCCTGCTCGGCGATGCCGATGCCGGTGTCCGTGACGGTGAGCCGCACCTCCTCGCCGTCGGCCTCCAGGGCGACCCGGATCCGGCCGATGAACGTGTACTTCAGGGCGTTGGACAGCAGGTTGGTGACGATGCGTTCCCAGTTGACCGGGTCCACCGTGACCGGCCGGGGCAGCGGCGGGCAGTCGACCTCCAGGGTCAGCCCGGCCCGCTCGATGGCGGCCCGGAAGACGCCGGCCAGCTCGGCGGTGAGGGTGGCGAGATCGACCGGGTGGGCATCGCTGCGGGCCTGTCCGGCCTCCAGGCTGGAGAAGGTGAGCAGGCTGTTGACCAGGGTCAGCAGGCGGGTGGCGTTGCGCCAGGCGGTCTCCACCCGCTCTCGCTGCACCGGTGCCAGTGGCGCGGTGGCGTCGGTGAGCGCGTCGGCCAACGGACCGAGCATGAGGGTGAGGGGGGTGCGGAACTCGTGGCTGACGTTGGTGAAGAAGCCGGTCTTCACGCGGTCCAGTTCGGCCAGCGCCTCGGCCCGGCGTCGCTCCTCCTCGTACGCCCGCGCGTTGCGCAGCGCCACCGAGACCTGCTGGGTCAGTAGGTGGTAGAAGGAGCGGTACGCCTCGTCCAGCCCGCGGCTGGGGCTGACCCCGACCAGCAGGACGCCGAGCGGCTGGGCCTCGGCGGCCGAGGGCAGCGGCAGCGCCAGCGCGGTGTCGACCGGGTCCTTCCACGGGCCGGCCGGCAGTGGCAGCCGATCGCCGACGTCGGTCACCTCGGTCGGTCGGCCCTCGGCGGCGGCCGGCAGACCCCAGGCGCGGGCGGCCGTGCTCGGGTCGGTCAGCTCGGTGACCTCCGGCAGCGCCCTCGCCACGGTGGCGTCACCCGGGGCGCCGCCGGCCCAGGCGACCCGGCGCAGCAGGGTGCCGTCGCGCAGGTAGATCGCGGCGAACGGCACGTCCAGTGGGTGGGCCTCGATCGCGTCGATCAGCCGCGCGCCGGTGGCGTCCACGTCGACGGTGCGTCCGTCGCCGCGTACCGCCAGGTCACGCAGCAGTCGTAGCCGCCGTTCGCCGACCACCTGCTGGGTGACCTCGCTGCACACGGTCAGTACGCCGACGGTGCGGCCCTCGTCGTCGCGGGCCGGGGCGTGCGAGACGCTGAAGTACGCCTCCTCGCGGTAGCCGGCCCGCTCCAGCAGCAGTCGCAGGGCGGGCGCCCAGCTGGCCACCCCGGTCGCCATGGCCTGCTGGATCAGCGGGGCGAGCACGTCCCAGCCTTCGGCGAGGGTCACCCGCACGTCATCGCCGAGCGCGCCCGGGTGCTTGTCACCGATCAGCGCGGAGTAGGCGTCGTTGTAGAGCTGGGAGAAGCGGTCACCCCACAGCAGCAGCATGGGGTAGCGGGAGCTGAGCACCATCCGTACGGCGGCGCGCAGGCTCTGCGGCCAGCCGGTCACCGGGCCGAGCGGGCTGGCGGTCCAGTCCAGCTCCGCCATCAACCGGCCGGTGTCACCGCCGTCGGTGAACAGGTCCGTGCTGGGTCGTATCACGCTCGACCCGGCCCCATCGCAAGCCCCCGTTCCGGGCCCGAGACCCCTGCTGGCGTTACCTACCCATCCTGACACCTTCACTCACCTGTGCCGACGCCGGCACCCGCTGATCCGGCCGCCCGGGTCGACGTGCGCTCGGCGTCCGGAGCGGCGGCGGCGGAACGAACCGTCTCGTCCCCGTCGTGCCAGTTTGGGGCTACTCGCTGGGCAGTGCGGCGGTGGCCACCGAACCGTGGGCGTTCCGGACGAACGACCGATGCCCAAGACATTGATATCTGTAAGTGTCTCGGTTATCTCTCCAACCCCCGAGGAGCCCCCCATGAGAGGCAGAACGCTGAGCGCGGGCATCGCGCTCGCCGTGTTCACCGGGATGACGGTGACGCTGGCCGCCCAGCCGGTGACCGCGTCACCCATCGCCGGAACGGCAGTGGCCCGGCCGATCGCCGCACCCGCCGCCGTCCTGGCGGCGCCGGACATCTCCGTCAGCAACGTCCAGGCGCACCTGACCCAGTTCAACTCCATCGCCAGCAGCAACGGCGGCAACCGACGGGCCGGCTCGGCCGGCTACACCGCCTCGCTCACCTACGTCAAGACCAGGCTCCAGTCGGCCGGCTACACGGTCAGCGAGCAGTACTGCTCAAGCTGCACGTACCCCTCGAACAACCTGATCGCGGAGTGGCCGGGCGGTCCGGCCGACCAGGTGGTCATGTTCGGCGCCCACCTCGACGGCGTCTCGGCCGGGCCGGGCATCAACGACAACGCCACGGGTTCGGCGACCCTGCTGGAGAACGCGCTGGTGCTGGCGGCGCAGAGCCCGACCATGACCAAGCGGGTCCGGTTCGCCTGGTGGACCGACGAGGAGCAGGGGCTCAACGGCTCCCGCTTCTACGTCAACTCGCTCAACGCCACCCAGCGTGGCTACATCAAGGGCTACTACAACTTCGACATGGTCGGCTCGACCAACGGTGGCTACTTCATCAACCGGGTCACCTCCACCACGGCGGCGCCGCTGAAGGCGTACTGGGACTCGTTGGGCCTGCAACCGGAGGAGAACGTCGAGGGTCAGGGCCGCTCCGACGACTACTACTTCCAGCAGGCCGGCATCCCCACCTCCGGCTACGCCGCGGGCGCCAGCGCCCGCAAGACCAGCGCGCAGGCGGCCAAGTGGGGCGGCACCGCCAACTCCGCCTACGACCCTTGCTACCACCGGGCCTGCGACACCACCGCCAACGTCAGCGCCACGGTGCTGAACCGGGCCGCGGACGGCGTCGCGTACGCGCTGTGGCAGCTCGCCGTGGGCGGTGGCACCCCGACCAACGACTTCTCCGTGGCCGTCAACCCCACCGCGCGCTCGGTCGCACGGGGTGCCAGCACCACCGCCACGGTTGTCACCGCCACCACCGCCGGCTCGGCGCAGTCGGTCAGCCTCTCGGCCTCCGGTGCGCCCAGTGGGGTGAGCGTCTCCTTCAGCCCGTCCTCGGTGACCTCGGGGGGCTCGGCCACGATGACGCTGACCGCGTCGGCCAGCGCGGCGACCGGCACCTTCACCATCACGGTCACCGGCACCGGCTCGGTCACCCGCAGCGCCAGCCTCACGCTCACGGTGACCGGCACCGGAGGCTGCGCGGGCGGCCAGGTGATCGGCAACGGTGGCTTCGAGAGCGGCAGCACGCCGTGGACCGCGTCCTCCGGTGTGATCACCAGCTCCAGCGGTCAGCCGGCGCGGACCGGGTCGTACAAGGCGTGGCTCGACGGGTACGGCAGCACCCACACCGACACCCTGACCCAGTCGGTGACCGTGCCGGCCGGCTGCGCCAGCTACACGCTGTCGTTCTGGCTGCACATCGACACCGCGGAGACCACCGGTTCCACGGCGTACGACAGGCTCACCGTGCAGGTGGGCTCGACCACGCTGGCGACGTACTCGAATCTCAACGCCGCCGCGGGCTACGTCCAGCGCACCTTCAACGTCGCCGCGTACGCCGGGCAGACGGTGACGCTGAGGTTCACCGGCACCGAGGACTCTTCGTTGCAGACCAGCTTCGTGATCGACGACGTGACGCTGCAGGCGAGCTGACGTGGGTCGCCGGGTGGAGGCGGGCGACCGCCTCCACCCGGCATCTAGTCATGCTCGTCTATCTCTGGTAGAAATCCTTCAAGGCCGGCCCCTGGTTCGCAAAAATTCCACCCCTCACGCGAACGGGAGTGCCATGTCCACCACCCGATCCACCCTGCGCCGCCGCGTGCTCACACTGCTGGTGGCCACCCTCGCCGCGGTCGGTGCCGCGCTCGGTCTCGCCGCCCCGGCCTTCGCCATCAGCCACTCCAGTGCCACCTCGCAGCTGAGCGCCGCCAACATCTCCTGGACCTCCAGTGGCAACTGCAGCAACCGCAACATCGCCACCTGCACCTCGTTCGACGGGGTCCGGCAGGCGACGATCAGCGGCATCATCACCTTCAAGCGGGCCAGCGGCTGCGCGGTCACCATCACCGCCGGCACCGAGGTCGGGCATGCCGGCGGGACGTACAGCCACTGGAACGGCTACAAGCTGGACATCGCGCTGAGCACCTGCATCCAGAACTACATCTCCGCGAACTACACGTACGTCGGCTACATCGCCGGCTTCGGCTACCAGTACCGGGCCCCCTCCGGCAACCTCTACACCAAGGAGGGCAGTCACTGGGACATCCTCTTCTACAGCTGTGGCGGTTGCTGACCGGCAGCTGAGGCGGGTGCGCGGACGGAGCTGACCGCGTACCCGAGGACGGGCCGCCGCCGGGAAGCCGGCGGCGGCCCGATCACGGCCGTGGTGCGGCAGCTCAGGGCAGCTGCGGGTAGAGCGCGGCGACGCCGCCGGCGAGCCCGGCCTGGACCTGCCGGCTGATGTCGTCGGCCACGATCTCGTAGGCGTCGGCCTCGATGCCGTCCACGCCGAGCCGCGCGATGACCGCCGGGTCGGACTTCGGGGCGGTGACCGCGGCGGTCATGTCGGTGTCCATGTAGCCGACGTGCAGGCCGGCGACCCGGACCCCCCGGTCGGCGAGCTGGGCGCGCAACGCGTTGGTCATCGACCACTCGGCCGACTTCGCGGCGCTGTACGCCCCGACGCTCGGGAAGGTCACCCAGGACAGCACGGAGAGCACGTTGAGGACAGTCCCGCCTCCGTTGCCCGCGATGATCGGAGCGAACGCCCGGACCATCGACAGGGTGCCGAGGTAGTGGGTCTCCAGCTCGAGCCGGACGAGGTCCAGGTCGCCTTCGAGCAGGTCCGATCCGGTGTCGATGCCGGCGTTGTTGATCAGCAGGTTCACGTCTCCGGTCAGCGCGGCGGCGGCGGCCACCGAGGCGGGGTCGGTGATGTCCAGCCGGACCGGCGTCACGCCGGGCAGGTCGACGCTGTCCGGGTTGCGGGCGCCGGCGTAGACGGTCGCGCCGCGGGAGAGGAGTTCGGCGGCCAGGTGCCGGCCGAAGCCGCGGTTGGCGCCGGTGACGAGGGCGGTGCTTCCAGCGATCTTCATGGTCTGCTCCAGGGGTCGCGCGCCGCTGCTCGGGCGGAACGGTGGGTCGTCAGGCTCGTGCGGCCTCTTGCTCACCGAGACGCTATCGGGCTGACTTACGTTAGGCAAAGTCAGCTATCTCACGAAGCGGCATCGCCGGATCGGGAATACGACCCGGACGCGGGCACGACCCAGTCGGTGAAGGCTCGTATCCTGTCCGCGAACCTCCGCACGAGCCGACATGGGAGACGGTGTGAGCAACCAGGCCGAGACGTTGGAGTTCCAGGCCGAGGCGCGTCAGCTCCTCCAGTTGGTCGTCCACTCGATCTATTCGAACAAGGACGTCTTCCTGCGGGAACTCATCTCGAACGCGTCCGACGCGCTGGACAAGCTGCGGCTGGCGACTCTGGTCGACAAGGACCTCGTCGCCGACACCGACGACCTGCACGTCGCCATCGAGGTCGACCGGGACGCCCGCACCCTGACCGTGCGGGACAACGGCATCGGAATGACCCGCGACGAGGTCGTCGGGCTGATCGGCACGATCGCCAAGTCGGGCACCGCCGAGCTGCTGCGCCAGCTGCGCGAATCCGCCGACGCCCGCGCCTCGCAGGACCTGATCGGCCAGTTCGGCGTCGGCTTCTACGCCGCGTTCATGGTCGCCGACCGGGTCACCCTGCTGACCCGAAAGGCCGGCGAGACCGGCGGCACCCGCTGGGAGTCCGCCGGCGAGGGCACGTACTCGATCGAGACCGTCGACGAGGCGCCACAGGGCACCACGGTGACCCTGCACCTCAAGCCGGCCGACACCGAGGACAACCTGCACGACTACACCGCCCAGTGGACCATCCGGGAGATCGTCAAGCGATACTCCGACTTCATCGCCTGGCCGATCCGGATGCGCGTCGAGCGCTCGGGCGCCGACGGCGAGGCGCCCACCAGCGAGGTGCAGACGCTCAACTCGATGAAGGCGCTCTGGGCGCGGCCCCGCGACGAGGTCGACGCCACCGAGTACCACGAGTTCTACAAGCACGTCAGCCACGACTGGGCCGACCCGCTCGAGGTCGTGCACATGAAGGGCGAGGGCACCTTCGAGTACGAGGCGCTGCTGTTCCTGCCCAGCCACGCCCCGCTGGACATGTTCGCCCCACAGGGCCGCCGTGGCGTCCAGCTCTACGTCAAGCGCGTGTTCATCATGGACGACTGCGAGGCGCTGGTCCCCACCTACCTGCGCTTCGTCAAGGGCGTGGTCGACGCGCACGACCTGTCGCTGAACATCTCCCGGGAGATCCTCCAGCAGGACCGGCAGATCCAGATCGTTCGCCGTCGGCTGGTCCGTAAGGTCCTCGCCACGGTCCGGGACCTCAAGGCCAACCACCCCGAGCGCTACCGCACGTTCTGGACCGAGTTCGGCGCGGTGGTCAAGGAAGGGTTGATCGACGACACCGACAACCGCGACACCCTGCTGGAGATCCTGTCGGTGGCCTCCACCCACGACCCGGCCGAGCCCACCGACCTGGCCGGCTACGTGGCACGGATGAAGGACGGCCAGAGCGACATCTGGTACGCCACCGGCGACTCCCGGGCCGCCATCGAGAACTCCCCGCACCTGGAGGCGTTCCAGGCCAAGGGCCACGAGGTGCTGCTGCTCACCGACCCGGTCGACGAGGTGTGGGTCGAGCGGGTCGGCGAGTACGACGGCCGTCCGCTGCGGTCGATCGCCAAGGGTGAGGTCGACCTGGACACCGACGAGGAGAAGCAGCAGGCCGAGGCCGAGCGTGAGCAGCAGCGACAGGAGTTCGCCGGGCTGCTCGACTGGCTCGGCACCACCCTTGCGGACAGCGTCCGGGAGGTCCGCCTGTCGTCGCGGCTGACCACTTCACCGGCCTGCGTCGTCGGCGACGCGCACGATCTCACCCCGACCCTGGAGAAGATGTACCGGGCGATGGGGCACGAGGTCCCGTCGACGAAGCGGATCCTGGAGATCAATCCCGGGCACCCGCTCGTTGCCGGGTTGCGCAAGGCCCACGAGCAGAGCGGGAGCTCCGAGGCCCTGACCGAGACGGCCGAGCTGCTGTACGGGCTGGCGGTGCTCGCCGAGGGTGGCGAGCTGGCCGACCCGGCCCGATTCACCCGGGCCCTCGCTGACCGGCTGGCCCGCACCCTGTAGCCGGAGGGGGACTGATCCTTTCGTCGGATGGGGCGGCGTCGCTTTCTGGATCATGCAGCGTCTGCAGGTAGCCACAAGCTTCACTACTCCGATGGCTGCGCCGAGCCCACCCGACGCCGCTGATCCAGATCACGGCGCTGTCCGAGGAGCAGACGGACAACGTCTACGACGCGTCGAGGTCGGCGGAGTACGCGCATCCGGCGGGCCGCCGCCCGGCTGCGGGTGACGTTACCGAGGCGGCCGGCACCCCGTACGGCGATTACGGGCCTCGGCCGTTACGGAAGGGTTGGGAAAAGTGCGGCGATAGTCGTTGGTGATTCGCAAATAGCGCTGACCTCTTCGATTGTGTTACATCGTGGAATCCGGGCAGCGCTATTTCATGCTGCGCGTATTCGCGCTAACGAGACAGATTGGCCAGTTTGGAGCGCTCCGCACCCGGCAGGGCTCCCGGAAAATTGCGACGGCAATATGCTCCCCGACAGGCCCCTTCCACTGTCAATAGACACAAGCAAATATCTCATTCTCCATTCCGATCGACGTGCGAAGCGGGGTTCAGGAATGGGCTGCCGCAGAGTGCGGATGCGCCACCATTGGGGGACACATGGCCGTCGTCGTAGTGCTAGATATCGATGAAACTCTGCGCGAGCAGCACAGCCTGACGATCGAAGTCCGCTCGGACGACGCCGGTGTGCCCGTCGCGGTGGCCGCGCTCCGGCAGGCTCTGCTCCGACTCGAAGCGACGGGAGCCGGCGGGGAGCGGGTGGGCCCGGCCGTCGTCTCGTCACCGATCGCCTTGCCCGGCGCGCAGCTCCTCGTGATCGACTTCGGCCCGATCCCCGCCGAGCATGTCCTCGCCATACCGGAGCTGCTGGCCCGGCAACTGCGCGATGCCGGTGTGCGCGACGCTCTGGTCTCGGTGGCCCGGCGCGGCCCGAGCCACGACATCGAGGAGTTCGGCGTGTCCGCCCGGGCTTACCTGCGCGGGCCACTCGGCGCGCCGTTCGGCGACGCCCCGTGCCAACTGCCCCCGCCCCTGCTGAACGTGGCGCTCGACTGGTTGCACGCCGAGCGCGGACCCGCGGACGAGCTGAGCGCTGTCGTGCTCGGCGTGCGGGTTCCGCTCACCGCCGAGGCGGCCGGCTCGGCCACCGCCACCGTATTGTCTACTCTGCCCACAGCCATCACGGTGACCCTGCTCGCCGGCGACCTCACCAACCGGCTGGTGGCCGCGACCGTCGGCGGCTACCACGACGTGCTACCGGCGGCGGCGCTCTCCGTCGCGCAGCCGCGCGCCGACCCCGCCGACGCTGGCGACCTGGCCGGGCCGATGCACCGGTTGCGCGACAAGCTGCACGCGCACAGCGGATTGCTGGTCTGGGCCGGAGTGGACGCCGAGCCGGACAGCCGTCGGGTGAGCACGCCACAGTGGTCGCAGCGGCTCCCGAGCGACGGAAAGCCGGTGACCCGGCGGCCCGGGGTGGAGATGCTCGCCGACGCGCTCATCCCCGACGCCATGTGGTACCAGATCCTCTCCGCCGGGCACCTCGACCGGCTCGGTGGCCTGCCACCCGGGGCGACGCCGCTGCCCGGCCGGCGGGCCGAGTTGACTGTCGGGGACGCCGAACAGTGGCTGCCGGGCCACCCCGACGCCCTCGCGGTTCTCGCCCGGGGCCGCGAGCTGCTCGCCGGCTGCCTGGTCGACGAGGCGCAGGCGTGGCAGATGACGGCCGCCCGGATTCGCCGTGCCACGCCGCCCGGCGGCCGTTGACCGCACCGGGCGGGACGGTCGGCGTACCAGGGGATGCGGCAAGCGGTGCGAAGTCGCCTGGTCGCCGCGACCAGCCACCGCTCGTCTGGGCACGAACCGTCGGGACCAGCCAGATCGTCTACAGCGCCCTCGGTCACGACGTCCGGTCGTACGAGTCGCCGGGACACGTCGAACTGCTCGCCGGATCGTGGCCTGGCTCCGGCACGAGACCTGAAACGCCGGCCTGATCGGAAACGGTCCATGGTGGTCACTGCACACACTTCGATTGCCCGCAACCGCTACGCGGCTCGCCCCGCGCGGCCCGGTGAAGAAGTTCACAGGGGGTGGGCGACCGTCACCGACCGTGCCTAACGTCGGTCGGGTTCGCCAATGCGGACACCGCGACCGGCAACGCCAAATCCTGCCCCCGGTCGTCGGAACCCAGTCACCCGGGCAGGAGCGGGGGACCCAACGTTCCTCGGTGCACGTCACCTCGGGGTGAAGCCGCCACCGCGCGGCCGGGCTCCTCGGCCCGAACCCGACAGCTCACCTCGCCGGCGTGGAGGAAGCCTCACATGTCATCTGCACACACGCCCCGTCATCGACGGGTCACCACCCGCCGCGTCGCCGTCGGCACCCTGGCCGTCGGCGCTGTCACCGGCGCCGTCGCCCTCTTCGGCCCGGCCGCCCCGGCGCAGGCCGGGGTCAACTGGGACGCGATCGCCCAGTGCGAGTCCAGCGGCAACTGGCACATCAACACCGGCAACGGCTACTACGGCGGGTTGCAGTTCTCGCAGAGCACCTGGGCCGGCTACGGCGGCAAGAAGTACGCCGCCCGCGCCGACCTGGCCAGCCGCGGCGCGCAGATCGCGATCGCCGAGAAGGTGCTCGACGGGCAGGGCATCGGCGCCTGGCCGACCTGCGGCAAGAAGGGCGGCTCGTCGGGCGGCTCCGCCGCGAAGTCCGCGACGAAGAAGTCCGAGTCGACGTCCAAGCCCCGGGAGCGGTCGTCGCGCGGCGAGCAGCCGGCGACCCGCAACCACAAGCGCACCGCGCCTTCCACGGACGGCAGGACGTACCTGGTCAAGCCGGGCGACACCCTGTCCGAGATCGCCCAGGCCCATCAGGTGGCCGGCGGCTGGCAGGCCCTGTACGAGCGCAACCGTCAGGTGGTCGGCGGCGACCCCGGTCTGATCTTCCCGGGTCAGCGGCTCGCCCTCTGACACACGACGCGCGGGCGCTCGACCGGACTCCGGCCGGGCGCCCGCGGGCGTGTCGAGAAGGGGTGGGCGTCAGGCGGCCGACACGGCGGCTTCGGGACGCGCCGACCAGGCCCGGCGCGCGGTCGGAACGCCCTCAGCGGGCCGGTCAGCGGATGCGGTTGTTTCCTCGCCCCGCGTCGGAGCGACTGTGGACGGTGTGCCGGCCGCACCACGGGCCAGCCGGAGCGCCTGTTCAGCGGAGCTGCGGGCCGCGCACGGCCACGGCTGGCCGGCGCAGAGCAGGTTGCGGCAGGCGCCGTCCTCGTCCGGCTCATGTGCACTGAGCACGTCGATCGCGAGCTGCCAGAGCAGCGGGTCGGTCACGTCGCCGGGACGCTGCTCGCGCCGGCTCGGACGGTTGCTGGTGTCGTCGGACATGGTGGTCCCCCCTGGTCAGACTGATCTTCACTACGTGACCCGCTGCGGCCGTCGCCAAACCCCTCGCCGCTGTGATGTCCGGCGCTTTCGCCCCGCCGCCACCTGGTGCGGTCAGTCCGGCAGCAGCGGCACCTCGACGCCCGGATCACGGCCGAGCAGCACCGCGCGGGTGAGCGCCGCCGATCCGAACCGGTCGCGGACCGCGTCCACCGCGGCGTCCAGCTCGGCTCCCGGATTGTGGTGGAACGGCAGCTCCGGCTGGACCGGGTTGTCGTCCAGGTTGCCGACCGAGACGCCGATCAGCGTGACGCCCCGCCGGTCGATCTCGGGCAGGGCGGCCCCCAGCAGCGCCCGCGCGGCGGCGAGCAGCGGCGTGGTGTCCGCGGTCGCCTTGCGGACGGTGTGCGAGCGGGTGGCCCGGGTGTAGTCGCCGAAGCGCAGCCGCAGCATCACCGTGCGCCCGGACCGTCCGGCCGCCCGCATCCGCCGGGTGACCCGGTCGACCAGGCCGGCCAGGACGGCGTCCAGTTCCGCCGGCGCGTGTGGCGTACGGCTCAGCGCGTGCTGCGCGCCCATCGAGCCGCGTCGGCGGCCGACCAGCACGGCCCGCGGGTCGCGGTTGTGCGCCAGGGCGTGCAGGTGCCGGCCAGCGCCCGCGCCGAGTATTGACACCAGCGCCGCCTCGCCGAGCCGGGCCACCTCGCCGACGGTGCGGATCCTCCGTTCCCGCAGCTTGGCGGCGGTGACCGGGCCGACGCCCCACAGCCGCTCCACCGGCAGCGGGTGCAGGAACGCCAGCTCCGCGTCGGGCGAGACGACCAGCAGCCCGTCCGGCTTCGCCACCCCGCTGGCCACCTTCGCCAGGAACTTCGTCCGGGCCACGCCCACGGTGATCGGCAGGTGGACCCGTTCGCGGACCTCCCGGCGCAGCCGCTCGGCGATGTCGGCCGGCGGCCCGACCAGCCGGCGCAGACCGCCCACGTCCAGGAACGCCTCGTCGATGGAAAGCCCCTCGACCAGCGGGGTGGTCTGCCGGAAGATCTCGAACACCGCCCGGCTGGCCGCCGTGTACGCCGACATCCGGGGCGGCACGACGATCGCGTCCGGGCAGAGCCGCCGCGCCTGCTGGCCGCCCATCGCGCTGCGTACGCCCCGCGCCTTCGCCTCGTAGCTGGCCGCCAGCACCACGCCGCCGCCGACGATCACCGGCCGCCCCCGCAGGCGCGGGTCGTCGCGCTGCTCGACCGACGCGTAGAAGGCGTCCAGGTCGGCGTGCAGGATGCTGGCCCCGGGCGACACGTACATATGTTCGCATGGCGTTCGCGATCACCACAGTGAGCTGCGCTAACAGGGCCGCCGGTCGCTGATTTCCCCGCCCGTTGGCAGCGTGTAGTGATGAAGTGACACGGCGCTTCCGTCCGGGGCGGTCCACTGCGCCGTGCTGGTGCCGGTGCACCGCCACCCGGTGCGCTCGTAGAGGGCGGTGGCCGCGGTGTCGCTGACAGCCACGTCGAGCAGCAGGTCCGTCCCGCGCTCGGCCGCCCACCGCCGTGCCCGGGTCAGCAGAGCAGCGCCCAGCCCGGTCCCGCGGGCGGTCGGCGACACGAAGAGGCGAGTCACCTCGGCGGTCGGCCGGGCGAGCGACCCGTCCGCCGGGTCGGGCAGCCGTTGCACCGCCACGTGCCCGACGATCGCCGAGTCGGCGTCGACGGCGACCCACGCGCGCGCCGGACGGGGCTCGCGTAGCCACTGGTGCGGGTCGGCGGGCCAGTTCAGCGGGTACCGGTCGGCCCCATGGACGAGGGCGAGCGCCGCCACGCATCCGTCGAGGTCGGTGGCGCGCCGCCGCCGGATCTGCGGTGCGGTCACAGCTCGTCGAACGGGCCGGCGTACCGGAACTCGCCCCGGATCGACTCCCGCCACGCGCTCAACGGGCGGGCCTGGAAGTACTGCGGGCCCCACGGCTGCGGCGGGGTGACGCCCAGCTCGACGGCCGGTCGAAACCCGAATCGCGGGTAGTAGTCGGGGTGGCCGAGCAGCACCACCAGCGGCTCGTCCCGGGCGTCGGCCGCGCCGAGCACCGCGTGCATCAGCGCCGAGCCGACCCCGCGCCGTTGCCGGTCGGGAAGCACGCCGAGCGGCCCCACGCCGAGGGCGACCGGTTGGCCGGCCACCTGGGCGCGGGTGGCCACCACGTGCCCCACCACCTGCCCGTCCGGGTCGGTCGCCACCAGGGAGTACGCGGGCAGCCAGCCCTCGTCGGCGCGCAGCGCGTCGACCAGGGTCGCCTCGACCGGTACGCCACCGTCCGGCGCGGTGAAGGCGGCGGCGTGCACCGCGCGGATGGCGTCGACATCGGCGGGCGTCTCGCGTCTGATCAGCACCGCGCCACGATACGGGGCCCCCGGCGTCCGCCTCCAGGGGTTATCGGCGAGCGCCGGTCAGCCGACGGCGGTGGGGGAGGGCGTCGCGCTGCCGCCCTGCGGCGCCTCGGGTGCCATCAGCCGGACGATCTCCGCCCGGTCGGCCGGCGAGGGCAGGCCCCACTCCGGCCGGTAGCCGTACACCTCGTGCAGGGGAGTGGAGCCGGTGCGGCCGTCCAGGATCTCCACCGCGTCGGTGCCGATCAGGCCGGGGTGCTCCACGCCGCACGCCTCGGCGACCTTCACCAGGTCCCGGCGCAGCGTCCGCAGGTAGTTGGCCGCGCGCACCGACTTCAGCGTCGGGTCCAGCCCCCGGGCCAGCCAGGCGTTCTGGGTCGCCACGCCGGTGGGGCAGGTGTCGGTGTGGCACTTCTGCGCCTGGATGCAGCCGATCGACAGCATCGCCTCCCGACCCACGTTGACCAGGTCGCAGCCGAGCGCGAAGGCCACGATGGCGTTGTCCGGCAGGCCGAGCTTGCCGCCGCCGACGAAGACCACCTGCTCGTGCAGGTCGTGTTTGGCGAAGACCTTGTACACCCGGGAGAAGCCCTGCTGGAACGGGAGCGACACCGAGTCCGTGAAGATCAGCGGCGCGGCGCCGGTGCCACCCTCGCCGCCGTCGATCGTCACGAAGTCGACGCCCCGGCCGGTGTCCCGCATCAGGGTGGCCAGCTCCTGCCAGAAGCCCAGGTCGCCGACCGCCGACTTGATGCCGACCGGCAGGCCCGTCTCGGCGGCCAGCAGCTCCACCCAGTCGAGCAGGCTGTCGCAGTCGGAGAACTCGGCGTGTCGGGAGGGGCTGACGCAGTCCTGACCGGCCGCAATGCCCCGGGTGGCGGCGATCTCGGCGGACACCTTCGCGCCGGGGAGCAGCCCGCCGAGGCTGGGCTTTGCGCCCTGGCTCAGCTTGATCTCCAGCGCTTTCACCGGCGCGCTGGCGACCAGATCCTTCAACCGGTCCAGGCTGAACCGGCCGTGCACGTCCCGGCAGCCGAAATACGCCGTACCGAGCTGGAAGACCAGCTCACCACCGTGGCGGTGGTACGGCGACAGGCCACCCTCGCCGGTGTTCTGAAGGCAGCCGGCGAGTGCGGCACCCCTGTTCAGCGCCGCGACGGCGTTGCCGGAGAGCGAGCCGAAGCTCATCCCGGAGATGTTGACCACCGACTCCGGTCGGAACGCGCGGGCCCGCCCCCGGGCCGCGCCGAGCACCTTGGCGCAGGGCAGTCGCACGTCCTGCCCGGCGGCCGGCGTCGACGGCGGCACGGCCCGGCCGAAGGTACGGTGCTTGATGATCGGATAGCCGGGGGTGTACTCGATGTCGTTGTCCGTGCCGAAGCCGAAGTAGTTGTTCTGCTGCTTCGCCGACGCGTACACCCAGCGGCGCTGGTCCCGGGTGAACGGCCGCTCCTCGTTGTTGCCGGCCACGATGTACTGCCGAAGCTCCGGCCCGACCGCCTCCAACAGGTATCGGGCCCGCCCGAGCACCGGGAAGTTGCGCAGCAGCGCGTGGTCGCGCTGGATCAGGTCCCGCGCGGCGAGCGCGGCGACGGCAGCGGCGACGGCGGGTACGGCTCGACGGGCCCATCTCATGCCCGCCACTTTTTCCCACCGCGCTGTCGGCCAAACCGGCTGACCGGCGACGGTGCGCTGGTCAGGCCTGCGGTTGGGTGATGTTGACCATCCAGTGGATGCCGTACGGGTCGACGCACTGGCCGTACTCGTCGCCCCACATCTGCTTCTCCAGCGGGATGGTCACCGACCCGCTCGAGGAGAGCTGAGCCCAGTAGCCGCGCAGTTCGTCGGCGTTGTCGCCGCCGAGGCTGATCGCGATGTTGGTGCCGGGCACATGGTTCATCCCGGGCGCGGTGTCCGACGCCATCAGGGTGAACCCGTTGGGTGACTCCAGCCGCGCGTGCATGATCTGGTCGGACAGGCCCGGCTCCGTGCTGCCGAACTCGCCGAAGGTGTTCATCGTCAGGTCGCCGCCGAACACGCGGTGGTAGAACTCCATCGCCGCGCGGGCGGTGCCGGGGAAGTTCAGGTACGGATTGAGTCGTGTCTGCACAGCGCCCTCCTTGGTCCTGGTCAGCGTCATCGTCGCAGGCCGGGGGAGGGCGACCAACGAGGCGCGCCCACGTTTGCGCTGGTTGCCGGGCCCGGCGGCGGCACGGGTTCGCGCCCGCGCCGCCGCCGGTGCTCCGGAGGATCAGCGGTGCCGGAACGACTGGCGGACATTTCCGCCGACGATCGTGCACCACGTGCTCGTGCTGAGCTTGCCGTTGCGCGGCAGCCCGTGCAGCGCCTGCAGGTCCTTCACGGCGTCCCGGGTCGCGTGGTCGTACGCGCCGGTGACGGTGACGGCGTACCCCTTGGTGAAGAGCATCTCCTGCACCGCGGTCACCGGCAGGCCGCTGGCGTGCTGGTCCAGTTCGGGCACCAGGGTCTCCCAGGTCGGCGTGGTGAGCGTGGCATCCACGTCAACCGGGATGCCGTTGCGGGCCTGCCAGTCCTGCACGGCGGTCACGGTCGCGGCGTCGAAGGTGCCGCTGACGGTCACCGGGTAGCCGCGGAAGGCGAGCAGGTACTGCACCACCCGGACCGACGGGGAGTTGACGAAGCGCCACAGGTCGGGCCAGCGGCGCGCCGGAACGTCGGCCAGATCGGTGCCGAGGGCGGCGAACACCCGCCGGCGCAGCGCCGGGAACTCGCGGTAGAAGGCGGCGCCGGGGCACTGCGTGGTGCGGAAGTCCCAGTGGCCGAAGATGTCGTGCGCGTGCAGCCCGTACTGCCGGCAGACGGCGACGCAGAGCTTGACCAGCGAGTCGGTCAGCGCCTTCGGCGGCGTCTCGGTGACGTAGGTGCCCTCGTTCTCGATCCCGATGGCCCGGCCGTTCTCGCCCGGGCAGTGCGCCGAGATCATCTGCCGGTCGCCGGCTTCGAGGCGTTCCAGGCTGCCCCGCCGACCCTCCAGCACGTAGCCACCCCGGCTCACCGTGAAGTGCTGGCCGGTGTCGGACCAGCCGTTGCCGTCCATGTGCAGGTCCTGGCAGTCGTGGGCCAGCTTGACCGCCTGCTCCTGGGAGTAGTCGGTGACGTTCGGGAACGCCATGTGGTGCACGATGATCTTGTTGGTGGCGATGGCGCTGACCGACAGCGGGTCCTTCGGCGGGCGAGCCGCCCACTCGTCGCAGCTGATGATCCAGTCCAGGTCGGTGCCGGGGGCGGCCTGCGCGGCGCCCGGGAAGGCGAGTTCGCTCCCGACCACGGCGACCGTGGCCGCGCCGAGACCGGCCCGCAGCAGCGTCCGGCGGTCCACTTCGGAAGGGTCGACGTGCATGTTGTCTCCTCCTGCGGCCGGCGGTGAATGAAAAGTAGCTCCAATGGCCGCACGTTCTCCGGAGGATATTGCCAAAACTCGTCCGCGCGCTAGAGGTTCACCACCCCACGTCATCGCTCGGACCAACCCACTCGTGATGCGCACACCGGTGCGGCTCAGTTCTCGCCGGCGGTGATCAGGCCGGTCTCATAGGCGCAGATCACCGCCTGGGCACGGTCGCGCAGGCCGAGCTTGGTCAGCACGTTGCTGACGTGGGTCTTCACGGTGTGCTCGCTCACCATCAGGGTCTGGGCGATCGTCGCGTTGGACAGACCTCGGCCCAGCAGGTGCAGGGTCTCCCGTTCGCGGGTGGTGAGCACGTTGAGGCGGGCGTCGGGCGCGTCGGCCAGCCGGGTCGCACCGGGCCGGTGGCGGGCGGTGATGTCGGCGATGATCTGCCGAGTCACCGAGGGGGCCAGCAGCGAATCGCCGGAGGCCACGACCCGGACGGCGTGGACGAGGTCGTCGCGGCGCACGTCCTTGAGCAGGAAGCCGCTGGCACCGGCATAGAGCGCTTCGTAGATGTAATCGTCCTGGTCGAATGTGGTCAGCATGATCACTCGGCTGCCGGTGTCCGCGCAGATGCGACGGGCGGCCTCGATACCGTCCATCGTCGGCATTCGGATGTCCAGGAGTGCCACATCCGGCCGGTACTCCTGAACGGCGGTCACGGCCGCCTCGCCGTCACCGGCTTCGGCGACGACGGTAATGTCCGGCTGGGCGTCAAGGATCATGGCGAACCCGCTGCGCACAAGCTCCTGGTCGTCCGCGATCACCACCCGAATCGTCACGCCGGGAACGGTAGCCGAACCCCGACTGTGAACCCACGTCCACCTGCGTCCGGCCCGATTCTCGCCGTACCGCCGCAGGCGGTCGCGCGTTCCCGGATGCCGATGAGGCCGTGTCCGCCGCCCGGGCCGCCGGTTCCGGCACCGTCGTCGGTCACGGTGATCGTGAGGGCCTCGGGCGACCAGCCGAGGTGTACGTCGACCCTGCTGGCCGCCGCGTGCTTGACGGCATTGGTCAGGGCCTCCTGCACGATGCGGTACGCGGCCAGCTCCACGTCGGCCGACACCGGGCGCGGCTCGCCGGTCACCCGCAGGCTGGCCACCGGGACACCGTCGATCAGTGGCGGCAGCTGGGCCAGGGTGGGCTGCGGGCCGCGGGGTCCGGCCTCCGAGCGCAGCAGGCCGAGCATGCCGCGCAGCTGCACCATGGCGTCGCGGCCGGCGGCGGCGATCGCGTCGAACGCGGCCTCGGCCCGGTGCGGGGCCGTGCGCACCGCAACCGGCCCGGCCTCGGCCTGCACGATCATGAGGCTCACCGCGTGGGACAGCACGTCGTGC
Organism: Micromonospora sp. NPDC005206; assembly: GCF_040608175.1. Lineage (NCBI taxonomy): Bacteria > Bacillati > Actinomycetota > Actinomycetes > Micromonosporales > Micromonosporaceae > Micromonospora > Micromonospora sp. NPDC005206. Next base: position 47,710 of record NZ_JBEXHU010000016.1, on the reverse strand, counting down.
ATCTCCCGGGCGATTCGGGCCCGCTCGCGCGCGGCGGCCCGATCGGCCTCGAACTCGCGCTCGCGCTCGGCCCGAAGTGCCCGGTCCTCCAGGGCGGTCGCGCGCTCCTGGCGGGCGTGGCTGAGCCGACCCAGGACGTACGCGGTGAAGAAGACCAGGAACGTGTAGAAGTACTCGCTCACGCGGTTCGTGTTGAACGCCACTCCTGCCGCCACACCGGGGAAGGTCGCGGCGAGTGCGCCCCAGCGCTGCCGGCGACCGCCGATTGCGGCGACCGTGTAGAGCGCGACCAACCCGCCGTACGCGAGGGGCTGCCCTGGCGCGTCCACCGCCTTGCCCGCGATCGTGGCCAGCGCGACCACCACCAACACGGTGAACGGCACCCGTCTGCGCCAGATCAGCGGGATCGCCGTACCCGCGGTGAGCAGGTACGCCAGCAGCCCCGGTGTGCCACCCGGCCGGGGAAGCACGAACGGCAGTGACACCGCGACGAGGACGAACACGGTGATCGCCGCATCCACCACGTACGGATTGGTGGTGCGTACGAAGCGGGCGAGCGACATCGCGACAGTATGCATAACCGCCGACCCCCTCCCCAGGTGCAACCGATCCCCCCGCGGCCGGGGGGATCGGTTCCGGACTCTCCGCTCAGGCGAGAGCGGGCACCGGGTTCGCCGGGGTGGCGGCGGTGGTGCCGCGGGCCAGCGGGAGGAAGGAGACCAGCAACAGGACCGCGCCCAGCGGAATCAGGTCCTTGTCGATGAACGGCGTAGCGAGGTCGGCCAGCACCAGGCCCGTCGTCCACAGCTTGACCCGGCGCTGCACGGCGAGCAGGACGACCAGCACGAGCTGGCCGAGGTAGAAGGCGTAGGGCCCGAAGTCGTAGGCCAGCTGCGAGACACCCGGCAGAGTGCGTACCTGGTGGACGATCATGCTCATGCCGTAGTTGTCGGTGGCCAGAAAGCCGGCTGCGATGTCGATCGAGAACTGGGTGATCAGCGCGAGCGCGCCGAGGGTGCCGGCCGTGGCGCTCAGCGTCGCCAGGACCCGGCCGCCAGCCATGCGACGCATCTGCCAGAACGCGGAGATGAACGCGATGAGTGCGCCGATGAATGCGAGGTGCCCGATGGTCCAGGCCGGGCCGGGACCACGAATGCCGTCCAGGCCGTCGACGAGACGGATGATCCCGTAGCCCATGACCAGGACCGGCGCGGCGATGAAAGCAGGGCGGCGGAACTTCATTGTGGTGTCTCCTCGGGGTGTTTGCGCCGTGTGTTCAACGTGATCGAGCCTGCCGTTTCGCCGCCCCGATGGGATCGCTCCGCCGGGCGATCTTGCCCGCACCCGGCACCTCCCTCGCACGCATGAGCGCCTCCCCCGCGCGGGCGAGACGCCGGGCTCCGCGCGGCACGCGTTCGCGAGCACTTCACCCACGATCCCGCTCGCCGCGTGTTGCGATCGGGGCCGCATGGCGGGGAGCGGAACGGGTACCCGGCGCTCCGGGAGGTGGGCGCCTCCGGGGAGCGGGATGTCATGGGAGCCGCCGTCGTTGGCCTGGTCATCGTCGTCGTGGTCGTGCTGCTGGCGTTGGCACTCAGCCTCCGTCAGGTGCAGCAGTACCAACGCGGCATCGTGTTCCGGTTCGGTCGGGTGCTGGAACGGGTCCGTCAGCCGGGCCTGCAACTGATCGTCCCGATCGCCGACCGGATGGCGCGGGTCAGCCTGCAGACCACCGTGATCGGCGTACCGGCACAGGGCGCGATAACCCGGGACAACGTCACGCTCACCGTCGACGCGGTCGTCTACTACCGGGTGGTGGACCCGGTGAAGGCGCTGGTGAACGTGCACGACTATCCCTCGGCGGTGCTCCAGGTCGCGCAGACCGCGCTGCGTTCGGTGATCGGCCGGGCCGACCTGGACACCGTGCTGGGAGACCGGGAGCGGGTCAACGCCGAGCTGAAGTCCGTCATCGACGCGCCCACGGAGAAGCCGTGGGGGCTGCTCATCGAGCGGGTGGAGGTCAAGGACGTCTCGCTGCCCGAAGGGATGAAACGGTCGATGTCCCGGCAGGCCGAGGCGGAACGGGAACGCCGGGCCCGGGTGATCGCCGCGGACGGCGAGTTCCAGGCGTCGCGGCGCCTGGCCGACGCGTCCCGGGCGATGGAGGCCACACCCGGCGCGTACCAGCTACGCCTGTTGCAGACCGTGGTGGACGTGGCGGCCGAGAAGAACAGCACCCTGGTCATGCCGTTCCCGGTCGAGCTGCTGCGCTTCTTCGACCAGATGGCACCACACGCAGCGGGGCCGGGCCAGCCGGTGACACCCGCGACGCCGGATCTGGGGCCGGTGACGGAGGGGGTTGCCGCCGCCGCCGAGGAGGGCGACGACCACCCCGGGACGCCGCAGCGCTGAGCGGCCGGCGTTTCCGCGCGCGTCGGCGGGGGTAGGTCGGGGGCCGACCGTCCCGGCTGCCCCGCGTGGAGGAAAACCCGATGAGTGACAACGTCAGCGACGCGGTGGGCGACGCCCTCCGTTCGGTGATGCTCTTCCTGCCCAAGGCCGTCGCCTTCCTGGCGATCCTGGTGGCGGGATGGCTGATCGCCAAGGCCGTGCTGAAGATCGTCGAGAAGGTGCTGGAACGGGTGGGCTTCGACCGCGCAGTCGAGCGCGGCGGCGTCCGCCGGGCACTGAGCCGCTCCCGGTACGACGCCAGCGACATCGTGGCGAAGCTCGTCTACTACGCGGTGCTGCTGCTCACCCTTCAACTCGCTTTCGGCATCTGGGGCCCGAACCCGATCTCCGACCTGATCGCCGCGGTGGTGTCCTGGTTGCCCCGCGCCTTCGTCGCGATCGTCATCGTCGTGGTCGCCGCCGCCATCGCCAACGCCGTCAAGGACATCATCAGTGGCGCGCTCGGCGGGTTGTCGTACGGTCGGGTGCTGGCCGGCATCGCCTCGGTGTTCATCCTCGGCCTCGGTGTCATCGCCGCGCTGAACCAGGTCGGCGTGGCCACCGCGGTCACCACTCCCGTGCTGATCGCCGTGCTGGCCACCGTCGGCGGCATCCTCGTCGTCGGGGTCGGTGGCGGCCTGATCCGTCCCATGCAGAGCCGCTGGGAGTCGTGGCTGAGCCGCGCGGAGCAGGAGTCGCAGCTGATCGCCACGCACGCCCGCGCCTACCGGGCCGGCCGCCGGGACGCCGAGGCCGAACTGGCCTGGCAGGCGACCCCCAGCACCGACCCGGAGGCCACCCAGGTGGTCGCCCGCCCGGTCGACCCGGACGCCACCCAGGTGGTGCGTCCCGCAGCCGACCCGGAGGCCACCCAGGTGGTGAGCGCCGGCGCCGATCGCGTGGTGCCCGACCAGCGCGCCAGCGACGACAGCGAGGCGACCACGGTCATTCCGCCGGTCGACCCGAACCGTCGCTGACGCGGTACCGGACGGCGGGGCGGGGTCCGCGAGGTCCCGCCCCGCCTCGCGTCGTCCGGCGTGCCGAAAGCGCTGGCCGGCGCCGCGAGGCGGGTCTAGCATCTCCGACATGACCTGACGACATTGATCCAACGCTGTAGGCCGATCCCGTGGGCCACCACGGGCACCGCACGTCCGGTGTCCGTCTCCACTCCCACGGGAAGGCCTCATGACCCGCATCGCCGCACGCGTGCCCGACCCGCCGGTCCGCCGGCTGACGACCACCCTCTACGGGTACGCGTTCCTCAGCGACCTCGTCCTGCTCTACCCGGTGTACGCGCTGCTCTTCGCCGACACCGGGCTGTCGGTGGGACAGATCTCCTCGCTCTTCGTCATCTGGTCGGCCGCCGGCATCCTGTTCGAGGTGCCCTCCGGCGCCTGGGCCGACACGGTGTCCCGCCGGCTGCTGCTGCGCCTCGCTCCGCTGGTCACCGCCGCCGCGTACGCCCTCTGGGTCCTGGTCCCGTCGTACCCGGCGTTCGCGGTCGGGTTCCTGCTCTGGGGCGCCGGTGGCGCGCTGGTCTCCGGCGCCCTGGAGGCGCTGGTCTGGACCGAACTGGACCGGCTCGGCGCGGTCGGCCGGTATCCCCGGGTGCTCGGTCGTGCCCGGACGGCGGGTGTGCTGGGCGTGCTGGTCTCCGGGGTGCTCGCCGGCCCGGTGCTCGCCGTCGGCGGCTACCCGGCGGTCGGTGTGGGCAGCGTGCTCGCCTGTCTGCTCGCCGCCGCTGTCGCCGGCCGCTTCCCGGAGCACCGCACACCGCCGACCGCGCCCGCCGTGGCCGGGGAGGCCGACCCGGAATCACCGTCGGGTGTGCACGACAGCGATCCGGGTTGGTGGGACACGCTGCGGGCGGGGGTGACACAGGTCCGTACGCATCCGCCGGTGCGGGCCGCCGTGCTGCTGGTCGCGGTGGTGGCCGCCGACTGGGGCGCCCTCGACGAGTACACCCCGTTGCTGGCCCTGGACACCGGCGTCGGGGCGCAGGTCGTGCCGCTGCTGCTCCTGCTGCTCTGGGCCGGGGTGACCACCGGCGGACTGCTCGCTCCGGCGGGGGAGCGGCTGGGCGCGCTCGGTTACGCCGCACTGCTGGTCGTCGTCGCCGGTGCGCTGGCCGGGGGAGCGCTCATCGCGCACCCGGCCGGGTTCGTGCTGCTCGCGGTGGCGTTCGGGGCCGCGCAACTGGCCACCGTGTTGGCCGACGCGCGGCTCCAGGCGCGGATCACCGGGAACAGCCGCGCCACCGTCACCTCGCTGGCCGGGATGGCCACCGACGTGCTGGTCATCGTGACCTACGTCGGCTATGGCCTCGTCGCCACGGCGGCGGGCAACGCGGTGGCGTTCGCGGTGGCGGCCGGGCCGTACCTCATCGTGGCGCTGGTGCTGGTGGCCCACCGTCGGCGTCGCGCGGCCAGCGTGGGCGCGCGCGGCGGCGTCGCGGCGGTCGGCGCACCCGGCCCGGAGTGACCGGGGCGACGTGCGGCACGAGCCCGGCGGCGGTCGCGCCGATCGCCGTCGGACCCGGGTTCAACCCTGCATGTGCAGGAACGACCACTGGTGGCCGTCGAGGTCCCGAAAGCCGCGCATGTACAGCCCGCCATTGGTGGTCCCCGGCCCGAGCGACTCCCCGCCTGCCACCGCCGCCCGGTCGACAAGCTCGTCGACCTGCTCCCGACTCTCGGTCGTCACCCCCACGATGACCTCACGGCTGCTCTCCGTGTCCGTCACGGTGAGCCCCGTGTACTCCTCGAAGGCCGAGCGGAGGTGCAGCATCAGCCGGGTGCCGTCGGAGATGGTGAACGACTGGCTGTCCCCATCCAGCTCGGCCTGCTCGCTGGTGAAGCCGAGCGACCGATAGAACTCGGCGGCGGTGGTCAGGTCACGCACCGGCAGATTGATGAAGGTCATGGTCATCCGTGGTCTCCGTCCGACTCCAGCGGAGCCGCCGCCACGTCGCTGACCGGGCCCCGTACACCGCGCGGACCTGCTCGTACGGTGAGGTGCGGCGCAGAACCAGGGCCACCATCATCCTACGACCGAACCGGCCGTCCGGGCGGTCGTCAGGACTGTTCGCCGTCGAGGTAGACCCACCGGCCGTCCTCGCGGACGAACCGGCTGCGTTCGGTCAGCGTGCCCGGGCGCCCCGCCGCCCGGTGGTGGGCGTGGAAGGTCACCGTGCCGGCGGTGTCGAGCAGGCCGCCCCGCTCGGTCTCGACGACCTCCAGCCGGGTCCACCGCTGCCCCGGGTCCAGCTCCAGCCGCTCCGGGCGGGTCGAGGAGTGCCAGCTCCGCAGCAGGTAGCCGCTGTCGCCGACGGCGAAGGCGCTGAACCGGGAGCGCATCAACGCCTCGGCGGTCGGCGCCTGCGCCACACCCCGGTGTAGCGGCGCGCAGCAGTCGGCGTACGCCTGACCGGAGCCGCACGGGCAGGCCCGTCCCGTCGTCGCGTCCGCCCGCCGGCGCCCCGCACCCTTGCCCACGTCGCCATCCTGCCGCACCACCTGCCGGCCCCGGGCACCGCCCGTCGTCAATCCAGCGACACCGGCAGCGGCACCGGCCGCTTCGCGACCCGGTCGTCGCCCGAGGACCGGCCGCGCAGGTGCCGGGCCAGCCAGGGCAGCAGGTGCCGTCGGCTCCACGCCAGCTCCGCGCCGAACACCTCGCCCCGCCGACGCCGTGGCGGCGGCGGCAACGGCCGCGTCCAGGAGTCGTCGAACCCGGGCAGACCCGCCGTGTACGCCAGCGCGGCGGCGATCCGTTCATGCCCGGCGCTGTTGGCGTGCAGCCGGTCGTCGCTCCACAGCCGGGGATCGGAGGAGACCGGGTGGGCGCCCAGGTCGAGCAGGGTGGCGCCGGTCCGCGCGGTGGCGGCCCGCAGCGCCTCGTTGAGGGCCAGCATCCGACCCCGCAGCGGCCGGGCCAGCGGCATCACCGGCGCCGGGTCCGGCATCGTGAACGTCAGCACGGTGGCACCCTGCCCGACCAGCGCCCGCTGCATCGCCGCGACATCCTCAGCGACCTGGTCGGCGTCGAACGAGGGGCGCAGCACGTCGTTCATGCCGGCGACCACGGTGGCCAGGTCGGGGGCCAGATCGAGGGCGGGCTGGAGCTGCTCGGCGCGGATCCGCGCGGTGGTCCGGCCACGGATCGCCAGGTTCGCGTACTCCAGGCCGCCCTGGGCGCGGGCCACCGCCAGGGCGAACCGGTCGGCCCAGCCCCGGTAGCCGCCAGCGCCGTCCGGGTCGTCGAGCCCCTCGGTGGTGCTGTCGCCGATCGCCACGTACCGCTGCCACATCACCGCGCGAGGTTAGCCGACGGCGGTGGACGGGGAGTTCACAGCCAGCCCGAGCGCCGGAACAGCCGGTACAGGGCGAGGGCGGCCACCGCCATCAGGGCGAGCGCGCCCGCGTAGCCGTAGCGCCAGGCCAGCTCCGGCATGTGGTCGAAGTTCATGCCGTACACGCCGGCGATGCCGGTCTGGGTGGCCGCGATGGCCGCCCACGCGGCGATCTTGCGCATGTCGTTGTTCTGCTCCACGGCGAGCTGCGCCAGCCGGGACTGGACGATCGAGGTGAGCAGGTCGTCGTACGCGGCCACCCGGTCCACCGCCCGGCCCAACCGGCCGTCCACGTCGACGAACCAGCGGTGCAGGGCGCGCGGCGGCCCGTCCGGGCCCGGGTCGAGCAGCGAACGCAGGGGTGCCTGCAACGGCAGCACCGCCCGCTTGAACTCCACCACCTCCCGCTTGAGCTGGTAGATGTGCTGGATGTTGGCGGAGCGGTCACGGGCGAACACCGACTCCTCGACGCGTTCCAGGTCCCGCTCCACGTGCCCGGCCACCTCCAGGTAGGAGTCGACCATCCGAGCGCAGACCGCGTACGCCACCGCCCACGGTCCCGCGGCCAGCAGCGCCGGCCGGCGCTCGATGTCGGCACGGACGCTGCGCAGCGCCCCGGCGGCGCCGTGCCGCACCGTGAGGGCGAACCGGTCCCCCAGCAGCACCATCACGTCCCCGGTGTCGATCACCTCGGAGGTGTCGGTCAGCTCGTCGTGCTCCACGTACCCGGCGGTGCGCAGCACCAGCAGGGTGACCGGCCCGTGGCGCTGCACGGTGGGCCGGTGCCCGTCGGCGAGCGCCTGCTCGACGGTCAGCTCGTCGAGCCCGAAGGTCCGGCCCACCGCGGCGAGCACCGCCGGCCCGGGCTCGTGCAGCCCCAGCCAGACGAAGGCGTCGCGGCCGCGCCGGGCGTGGGCGTACGCGTCGGCGTAGTGCGGGCGGCCGGGCTCGCGCCGGCCGTTGACGTAGACGGCGCAGTCGACCACGGCGTCCGGGTTGGACCGGCGCGGAGCGGGCGACCGGCCCTCGACCCGACCGAGGAGCCGACGGGTCAGGGCGCGTACGCCTCGGCCGGCCCGGTCCCGTACGGAATGCTGATCCACCGCGTGCCTCCCCGTCGCCGGCGCACCGCTCCACGATGCCCGCAGGGGACGGTGCCACCGCATTCTGCCGAGCGGGGTCCGGCTCCCGACAGCCGGGCGGCCGGGCTCAGGCCGTGCGGGTGGCGAAGACGACGATGTTGTCCACGTAGTTGCCGGTCCCGGTGTCGAACCGGCCGCCGCAGGTGATCAGGCGCAGCCCGGCGATGTCCGCCGGACCGTAGACCAGCGTGGTGGGGAAGTGCTCCTTGGGATACGACCGCACACTGTCCACGGTGTACGTCGTGACGCGCGCGTCGGCGCGGGTGATCTGGATCTCCTGGCCGGCGCGTAGGCGGCCGAGATCGAAGAAGACCGTCGGCCCGGCCGGGGAGTCGACGTGTCCCACCAGGACGGCGTTGCCGGTCTCACCCGGGCTGACCCCGTGCCGGTACCAGCCGGCGAGGGCGGGCCGGTCCAGTGGCGGCACCTCCAGCACCCCGGCGGCGTCCGCGCCGACGGGGACGACCTCGGCGCGTACGCCGATGGCCGGGATCTGCACCCGGACGGGCGCGGCGCGGGGCAGCGGCGCCAGGTCCGGTGCGGCGTGGGTGCGGGTCGGCGCGTCGGCCGGCGGCCGGGGCGGCCGCGGCGGGTCGGCGGTGACGCCGACGGTGATCAGCCCCAGCCCGCTCACGGCGAGCAGGGCGACCACGGCCGGTAGGGTCCGCCGTCTCCACACGTGCCGACCTCCGTACGGGATCGTCGGGGTGCCCGCGCCGGTGACACCGGTGCGGGCACCCGTCCTCAGGGATGGAGCGGGTCGCCGATCAGGCGACGGCGGACACCGGACGGCGCCGGCGGAACAGGATCACCGCGCCGGCGAGGGCGGTGCCGAGCAGCGTGCCGCCGGCGGCGAGGGCACCGTTGTCGCGGTTGCCGCCGCCGGATCCGGCGGGCGCGCCGCCGATCGGGGTCACGGTGAACGTGGCGCTGCCGGCCGAGCTGCCGTCGCCGCAGGTGGCCGCCACGGTGTACGTACCGAGGGTGAACCCGGCGGTGAAGAGTTCGGCGCTGAGTCCGCCGCCGGCCGCGGCGGTGGTGGACCGGACGTTCTGGTCGCGGTTGGGGCCGGTGACGCGGAAGATGGCGTCGCCCGATTTCGGGTTGCAGGTCGTCGCGGTGAGCACGACGGTCCCACCGACCGGGGTGGTGGCTGGTGACACGGTGGTGTCGGCCAGTGCGGCGCCCGGCAGCAGGAGCGTGCCGAGGCCCACGCCGAGCGCTGCCGAACAGAGTGCTGTTGAGACCTTCATACGCGTCTTCCCTCACTTTTCGTCCGCTGACTGCGTGGGACGTCGTTCGGGTGGCCAACTCCGTGACTAGCACCGGTGTGCCCAACACTAGGTGCGTTGGGACCTCGATCCGGTGAAAATGAGAAATCCTCGTTGCCGTCACGTGTCCACCCGAAGGCGGGGAGAGCTGCGGAAAGGCCCGCACGGCCGGACCGGCACCGCTGATCCGGTCGATGTCCGTCCGGCCGGGCTGTCACGGGTGGGCCGATGGCGAGGTATTGCCGGCGACGGCGGTAATGCACCACCCGGTCGGCGGCTCAGCCGGCCGGCTCCGCCGGGGCCGGCTCGCTGGTAGGTTCCGTGCCCGTGGCAAGGGACAGGGACGCCGGACTCGGCACGCGGTTCGCCCGGCTGTGGGCGGCCAGCACCCTCTCCGCCCTGGGCAGCGGCCTGGCCACCGTCGCCGCGCCGCTCTTCGTCGCCTCGCGGACGACCGACCCGCTCGTGGTGGCTGCGGCGTCCGCCGTGGCCTGGCTGCCCTGGTTGCTCTTCGCGCTGCCCGGCGGGGTGCTGGTGGACCGGATGGACCGGCGCCGCCTGATGATCGTCATCGACCTGGTGCGAGTGGTAGCGCTGGCCGTGCTGGCCGCGGCGATCATGACCGGGACAGCCGGCGTGGCGCTGCTGTACGTGGTGCTGTTCGTCGTCAACACCGGTGAGATCGTGTTCCGTGCGGCCGGCCAGGCCGTGCTGCCGAGCGTGGTGCCCCGGCACCGCCTGGAGCGGGCCAACGGCTGGCTCGGCGGCGGCACCACCCTCATGCACGGCATGCTCGCCGGACCGCTGGGCGGTCTCCTGTTCGTGCTCGCGGCGAGCAGCCCGTTCCTGGTCAACGCCGTCACGTACGCCCTCAGCGCGGTGCTGGTGGCGCTCATCGGAGGCGATTTCCGGGCCGCCGCCACCGACGTGAGCGCACGCCGTACCCGCTCGATGCGGGGGGAGATCGTCGAAGGGCTGCGCTGGCTGGCCCATCAGCGGCTGCTCCGGACGATGGCCGTGCTGATCGGCCTGCTCAACGTGACCCTGACCGCCGCGCTGGCGGTGCTGGTGCTGCTCGCCGACGAGCGACTGCGGCTCGGGTCCGTCGGCTACGGGCTGCTGTTCACCTGCATGGCCTTCGGCGGGGTGCTCGGCGCGCTCCTCGGCGATCGGCTCATCGCCTGGTCCGGCGCCACCTGGACGATCCGGATCGGCCTGCTGATCGAGGCGGGGCTGCACCTGGCGCTGGCGGCCTCCCGCAGCACGGTCGTGGTCGGGTTCGCGCTCTTCGCCTTCGGCGTACACAGCGCACTGTGGAACATCGTGGCGAACTCGCTGCGCCAACGGCTCACCCCGCCGGAGTTGCAGGGCCGGGTGGCCAGCACCACGCTCTTCGTGGCGGCGGGTGGCAACTGCGTGGGCGCCCTGCTCGGTGGTCTGCTCGCCGCCCGGTTCGGCATCACCGCGCCCTACTGGGTCGGCCTGGCGGTGGCGATCGGCGTCTCCGCCGCCACCTGGCGGGTCTTCACCCGCGCGACGGTGGCCCGCGCCTACGCCGACCCGCCCCCGGCCGTACCCGATCCCGCCCGGGTGGGCTGAGGACGCGCCGCGTCGGTGGCGGCGGGTGGTGGGGCAGAGCGGTGTGGCAGCGTGGGGCGGGTGACCGGATCCGCGCCGCTGGACGTCGACCTCGCGCTGCTCGGCGGCGGCGGCGCCGCGTCGCTGCTGCTCGCCGCGCTGGACCGGCACGGCGTCCGCGACCTGCGGATCGCGGTCGTCGACCCGGTGCGCCGGCGCGGCCAGGACCGCACCTGGGCGTTCTGGGGCCACCCGGACGATGACCTGGACCCGCTGCTCAGCGCGAGCTGGCAGCAGGTCGACGTGGTCACGCCGGCGCGGCGTCGGGTGCTCGACCTGGCCCCGCTGCGGTACGCCATGCTCCGCTCCGGCCCGGTCTACGACCGGGCTGCCGAGGCCGAGCGCCGCCTCGGCGCCACCCGGATCGTCGTGCCCGCCGGGACGGTCGTCGACGACGGCACCCGGGTGGTGGTGCGCACCGGCGGCGAGCCCACCGTACGGGCCGGCTGGGTGCTCGACTCCCGTCCCCGCCCACCGGCCCGACCCGGGCGCACCACCTGGTTGCAGCACTTCCGGGGGTGGTGGCTCGAAGCCGACCGGCCGGTGTTCGACCCGGCGCGGGCGGTGCTGATGGACTTCCGCACCCCGCAGCCAACCCGGGGCGTCTCGTTCGGGTACATGCTCCCGGTGAGCGACCGTTACGCCCTGGTCGAGTACACCGAGTTCTCGCCGGAACTGCTCACCGATTCCGGGTACGACACGGCGCTGGCCGGCTACCGGGACCTGCTCGGGCTCGATCCGGCCGGGCTGCGGGTGCGTGAGGTGGAGAACGGGGTGATCCCGATGACCGACGCGCCGTTCCCGGCCCGGCCCTCACCCCGGGTGGTCCGCCTCGGCACGGCCGGCGGCGCGACCCGCCCCTCCACCGGCTTCACGTTCTCCGCGATGTACCGCCAGGCCGACCAGGTGGCCCGTGCCCTCGCAGCCGGGCGGCCGCCGGTGCCCGCGCCGGCGTACCCGCGCCGGCACCGCTGGATGGACGCGGTCGCGCTGCGCGCGCTGGACCGGGGCGGGGTCGGTGGCCCGGACTTCTTCGACCGGCTCTTCGACCGCAACCCGGCCGAGCGGGTGCTGCGCTTCCTCGACGGCGTGACCACCCCCGCCGAGGAGGTCGCCGTGATGAACTCCACCCGGCTGCTGCCGATGATCGCGGCCACCGCCGGCGACGCGGTGGACCGCGTCCGCGACCGGCTGCGCCCGACCCGACCCGCCCCGGCCATCCCGGCGGCCGTGGTGGGCGTCCCGCCCGCCGGCGGAGCCAGCGATGCCGGGCCGGACGGCGTCGGGTCGGAGCCCGGCGCGCCGCCCCGCTGACCGGGCGAATCAGCGCTCGGCGGTCACCGCGTCACGGATCAGGACCCGCAGGTCCTCCATCGGGTCACCGTCGCCGGCCCCGAGCAGCGTCTTCGTCGCCGCGACCGTCAGCCCCAGTTCCGGATAGGCGTACGCCAGGCTGCCACCGCTGCCGGCCGCGCCGAACGACCCGTCGGAGTCCACCGCGTACCCGAGGCCCCAGGTCGCCTCCTGCCCGAACACCCACTCCCGGCCCGGACCGGCGGGCGTGGTGGCGGCACGCAGCCGCGCCGGTGAGATCAGCCGGACGCCGTCCACCTCGCCGATCAGCGCGGCGAGCATCCGGGCCGCCGCGCGGGCGGTCATGGTGCCGGTGGCCGGCACGTCCGCGGTGAGGACGTCGGCGCGGCTGCCGATCTCCGCGCCGGGCCGGACGCCGGGCGGGGCGACCCGGTCGAAGTTCGGCAGGTTGGCGCTGGCGTAGTCGAACAGCGCCGACAGGTTACGGTCCTCGACCCGGGCCAGCCGACCCAGCTCGGCCGCGGGCACCCCGAGGTACAGCTCGCCCGGCACCCCGAGCGGGCCGGCCACGTCCTCGGCGAGGACCTGCGAGACGCGCCGGCCGGTCACCCGGCGGACCACCTCGCCGACCAGCCAGCCGAAGGTCCACGCGTGGTACGCCTTCAGCTCGCCGGGCGGGGCGATCGGCTCGGCGTCGGCGACCATCTGACACATCCGGTCCCAGTCGGTGAAGTCCTCCGGAATCACGTCCGCCGGCAGGGCGGGTACGCCAGCGGTGTGGGTTAGGGCGTGCCGCAGGGTGACCCCGTCCTTGCCGTGCCGGGCGAACTCCGGCCACACCTCGGCGATCCGCAGGTCGTAGTCCAATTCACCGCGCTCGGCCAGCACGTGCACCACCGTCGCGGTGAGCGCCTTGCCCGTGGACACGCTCCAGACGGGGGTGTCGGCGGTCAGCGGCCGGCCGGTTGCCCGGTCGGCGGCACCGGCGTGCACCTCCAGGATCGGCTCGCCGTCGAGGTACGCGGCGACCTGCACGCCCGCTTCCCGCCCGGCGGCGATCAGTTCGTCGATCCGCTGCCGCACGTCGGCCCGCAGGCCGTCCCAGTTTCCGCCCATGGTGATCGACTCTGGCAGACCGGGCCGGGGCGACGCGCGGGATTTTCGACCGGCGACACCCGGCGTGGCGGCCACCCGAGCGCGGGTCGCGGCGTCGCAGCCCGGTAGGTTGCTCGCCATGGTGGACGCGGCGGCCGGCAGAGGTGTGCAGATCTGGACCGACGGGGCGTGCAGCGGAAACCCCGGACCGGGCGGCTGGGGCGCCCTGCTGCGCTACGGCGACCACGAGCGGGAGCTGTGCGGCGGCGAGGCCAGTCCGACCACCAACAACCGGATGGAGCTGATGGCGGCCATCCAGGCTTTGGAGAGCCTGAACCGGCCGGTAACCGTCGAGCTGCACACCGACAGCACGTACGTGCGCAACGGCATCACCAGCTGGCTGGCGTCCTGGAAGCGCAACGGCTGGCTGACCGCCGCGAAGCAGCCGGTGAAGAACGCCGACCTGTGGCAGCGGCTGGAGGCCGCCTGCGAGCGGCACCAGGTCACCTGGCTGTGGGTCAAGGGGCACAACGGTCACCCGGAGAACGAGCGGGCCGACGGGCTGGCCAACAAGGGCATGACCGAGGCGCGGGCGGCCGCGCTGGCCAGCCGCTGACTCCGCGCTGAGCCCGCGTCAGCGGGTCGCGTCCGGGTGCCCGGGCATGCTGGACCCACCGCCGCTGCTGCCGGAGGAGCCCCCGGCGACACCCGAGTTGTCGTCCTCGGTCACGATGTCCGGCCGTACGTCGGTGCCGTCCGGCGGCGGGACCTCGGTGTCCGCCTCGACCTGCACCAACCGGGCCTGGCCGGCCTCGTCCTCGCTGTGCTGCGGGTCGCTCGGCAGCTCACCGTCGCGCTTTCGGAAACCCACGCCGTGCCCCCCGTCGGTGCCGTTCCGCGTCGGCGGTGGCTACCCGGCGTCGTCGCCGACGAAACCTCGCCCGCTGGCGCTGACCGCCGGTGTGATCGTCTCGGCCGGCGGCGGGGCGGACGGCAGCCGCAGCGTCCCGCGGCGGCTGACCGCCACGACCAGGGCCAGCGCCAGCGCGCCGCTGCCCGCAGTGCTCGGTCCACGCTGGCTTCCGCGAGTTGACCGGAGGCTGACCGCGACGCGCACCCGATCGGGCTGGCGTCGCCTATCGGCGCCGGCCGCGGCGGGCGGGCGCCGCGGCCTGGTGCGGTCGGCGGACCGGCGTCAGCGACAGCGCCGTCCAGTGCGCCGGCCGGGTGAGCGTCGCCGGCAGCCCGGTGCGCGCGTCACCGCGAGCGGCGTCCAGCTGGGCCTGGTGCAGGAAGAGGGTGGCCCGCAGGTCCGCGCCGCGTAGGTCGGCGCCGCGCAGGTCGGCGCCCGTGACGTCGGCCAGGCCCAGGTCGACACCGCGCAGGTCGGCGCCGATCAGCAACGCCCCGCGCAGGTTGGCCCGGCGCAGGTCCATTCCGCGCAGATCCGCCCCCAGCAGCTGCGCGCCACGGCGGTCGAGGCCTGGGGCGCCGCCCCGGGATCGGGCCGCTTCCCCGGCCCGCGAGAGCAACGGGTTGACCCGGTCTCGGTGCGCGGCCACATCCACCGCGCGCAGCTGCGCCGGCTCGCCCCCGATGAGCGCCGACATCTCGGCGCGGGCGCGCTCCAGCTCGACGCGCAGCTCGGCCGGCGGGCGCAGCGCCAACGCCTCGGTCAGGTACCAGAGCAGCTCGTGCAGCGGACGCAGCACGGTGAACGCCGCAGCCATCTCCGGCAGCATCTGCGGCGCGTCCCGCCAGTCCCGCCCACCGAAGGTCACCTGGGCGACCTGCTGGCCGGCGCCGAAGCAGTCGAACACCGTGCAGCCGGGAAACCCGCGCTCCCGCAGCTCGGTGTGGATGCCGCAGCGGTGGTCGGGACGCAGGTTGGCGCAGGGTTGACCGGCCGGCTTGTCGACGGCGAAATCCGCCGAGGCGGCGAAGGCGGGCACCACGCAGCACAGCCCGAAGCAGCGCCCACAGTCGGCGCGCAGCTGCGTCGGCCCGGGCGGGGGAGCGGGGCTGGGCGACACGCGGACGGTCCTCCTGGCGATCGGGCACGGCAGCCACCATTGTCCCGCGCGCCGTCCCGACCGGCCGGGTGGGGTCACCGTCCGTGCGTGTCACCGGTCGCCGCGGAGCGGGGCGCGGGGGTGCGCGGACCGGCCGGCTGCTGCGGCGCCAACCGGCGGATCGCCCGCTCCCCGTTGCCGGGCCCGTACTTCTGGTCGAACTGCCGGACCACGGTGGCGACCGGCGTACGGTCTCCGTCGGCTGGCTCGGCCAGGGTGAACACCTCCGGCGCCGCCCCGGGTGCCCGTGGCGGCAGCGCGGCCCGCACGGTCAGCGGCCGGGCCAGCCGGAACGCGTGGCAGTCGACGTAGTGCTGCCCGTCCACCGTCACGTAGGGCACCTGCACCTCGACCACGTCCGAGTCGTCGTGGCGCAGAGTGACCGTCACCGACCAGTACCGCTCCAAATCCAAGGTCGCCTGCTCGTGCTCCCACAGCTCCTCGAACCGGGCGTGCACGAATCCGCCCCACGGGCTGTCCATGTCCACCTCGAGCTGGGGCACGTTGAACGACAGCTTCCCGATCGGGAAGAACGAGATCAGCGCGCGACCGTCCCACTGGTAGAGCTGGATCGACGGGGAGGCGTCGTAGAGCCGGACCTGTAACCGGTGCCGCAGCCGGGGCTCGAGGGCGTCCGAGAAGGCGGCCAGGTGGCGCAGGTTGGTGCGGATCTGCCGCGGCACGTTTACCCGCTGCCGCTCCAGTTCCTCGGAGCGCTGCTGGGCGGCGGTGCAGTCCGGGTCGAGCAGGAGCAGCTGCACCTGGGAGCCGTTGGCCAGCGCCGCGCGTACCGCCGCCAAGGTCTCCTCCCGGTGCCGCTGCTCCAGCAGGATGGTCCAGGTGTCGAGGATCCGTACCCGGCGGCCGGCGCGGTGCAGCCGCGCCACGAAAGCCTGCTGGTCGAAGCTCAGGTGCTCCTGTACCCGCGCCTTGCGGGCCTCCTCGAACAGCGGATCGAAGATGACATACGAGATGGCCGCGAGCACCACGCTGGCGCCCAGGTTGAGCAGGAGGTCGCTGAGGAAGCCGGTGCTGCGCCAGGCGGCCAGCAGCATCAGGGCGGCGATCCCGAGCAGCGCCCCACCGACGACGAAGGCGCGTCGTTGCCGGCCGCCCCGACCAGCCCACTCGGGCATCCGGTCCCCCTCCGTCGTCGACCGGCTTCACCGCCGCCGCTGATCACCGGAAGGGGGAAGGATACGTGCCCGGTTTGCCGCTCGCTGTCCCGTTCGCGACCGGCGGTGTTTTCCGCTGGGGGTCAGACCGAGCGCCAGTCGTTCGACGTCAGGCTGTTGGCCTGCGGGCCCATCAGCAGCATGCCCCCGTCGACCGGCCAGGACGCCCCGGTGACGTAGCTGGCGGCGGGGGAAGCGAGCAGTGCGACCACTGCGGCGACCTCCCGGGCGTCGCCCGGCCGCCCCACCGGTACGCCGGGCCGCTCCTGGGTGAACGGGTCGACGTCCTCCTGACCGGTCATCGGCGTGGCGATCTCACCCGGGGCGACCGCGTTGACGGTGATTCCATCGGCGGCCAACTCCTGTGCCATCACCCCGGTCAACAGCCCCAGCCCACCCTTCGCGGCACAGTACGCGGCAGAGCCGACCCGGGGCGCATGCTCGTGCACGCTGGTGATGTTGATGATCCGCCCGCCGTTCCCGGCGGCCCGCATCCGCCGGGCGGCGCGCTGCCCGCACAGGAAGGGCGCCTCCAGGTCGACCGACAGCACCTCCCGCCACTGTTCCCAGGAGGTGTCGACGAACGGGGTCGAGGCGCCGGTGCCCGCGTTGTTGACCAGAACCCCGATGCCGCCCAGCCGGTCGGCCAGCTCGTCCACGACCGCCGCCGCCTCCGGCAGCCGGGTCAGGTCGACCTCGGCGACCTCGCAGCGCCGCCCGATGGCCCGGACCTCGGTGGCGGTCCGCTCGGCGCCGTCGGGGTCGCCGTACCAGGTGATACCGATCTCGAAGCCGGCCTCGGCCAGGGCGACCGCGCAGGCCTTGCCGATGCCGGAGTCCGCGCCGGTGACGACCGCGATTCTCGGGTAGTTCTCGTACCGCTGGGGCATGCTCCCGCACTACCCGGACCGGACGGGCGCCAACCGGGTGTACGAGTGCGCGTGGCGGGTAGCCGTCCGGGCATGGAGCTGGTCCAGGAGTCGCCGTACCGGTTCCGGATCGACCGCGAGGCGCCGATGCGGGTGCCCGGGGTCGTGTTCGCCATGCCGGAGCTGCTGCCCGACGTCGGTGCCGACCGGTCGCTGGACCAGGTGGCGAACGTGGCCACCCTGCCTGGCATTGTCGACGCGTCGTACGCCATGCCGGACGTGCACTGGGGTTACGGCTTCCCGATCGGTGGCGTCGCGGCCACCGACGTCGCCGCGGGCGGTGTGGTCTCGCCCGGCGGGGTGGGTTTCGACATCTCCTGCGGGGTCCGGCTGCTCACCGCCGAGCTGGACCGGGCGGAGCTACCCCGGATCATCGACGCGCTGATGAACGGTCTGGACCCGGCCATCCCGCGTGGCATGGGCCGGGGCTCGGTCTGGCAGCTCGCGGACCGCGCCGAGCTGGACGCGGTGCTGCGCGGTGGCTCCCGGTACGCCGTCGAGCAGGGGCACGGGGTGCCCCGGGACCTGGCCCGCTGTGAGGACGGCGGCGCGGTGACCGACGCCGATCCGGCGCAGGTCGGCGAGCGGGCCGTGCAGCGCGGGCAGGGCCAGGTCGGCAGCCTCGGCTCCGGCAACCACTTCCTTGAGGTGCAGGCCGTCGAGGAGGTGTACGACGAGCCGGTCGCCGCGGCGTTCGGGCTGCGCCAGGGGCAGGTCTGCGTGATGATCCACTGTGGCTCGCGCGGGCTGGGCCACCAGATCTGCACCGACTACGTACGGATCATGGAGGGGGTGATGCCCCGGCACGGCATCGAGGTGCCGGACCGGCAGCTGGCCTGCGCGCCGGTCGATTCGCCGGAGGGACGGGCCTACCTGGGCGCGATGGCCGCAGCGGCGAACTACGCGCGGGCCAACCGGCAACTGCTCACCGAGGCGGCCCGCCGGGTCTTCAGCCGGGTCGCCGGGACCGACCTGGACCTGGTCTACGACGTGTCGCACAACCTCGCCAAGATCGAGGATCACGAGCGGGACGGCGGCACCCGGCAGCTCTGCGTGCACCGCAAGGGCGCCACCCGCGCGCTGCCGCCCGGCCACCCGGACCTCCCTGCCGACCTGCGCGACGCGGGACAGCCGGTGCTGATTCCCGGCTCGATGGGCACCTCGTCGTACGTGCTCACCGGCGTCGCCGGCAACCCGGCCTTCGCGTCCACCTGTCACGGCGCCGGCCGTACCCGCAGCCGTGGCGAGGCCACCCGCGCCGCCCGGGGCCAGGACGTGCGGCGCGACCTGGCGGCGCGGGGCGTGGCCGTACGCGGCGCGTCCTGGAAGGGGCTGGCCGAGGAGATGCCGGAGGCGTACAAGGACGTGTCGGCGGTGGTGGAAGCGGCCCGGGGCGCGGGCCTGTGCCGGCTTGTCGCCCGGCTCACGCCGCTCGGCGTGGTCAAGGGCTGACCGGGCCGGGCTGACCCGCGGCTGCGCGCCCGCCGACGCTCACACGTCCAGGGTCACCGCGCACGACCAGCCGGCGTCGTCCGGGCCGACGCGCAGCGCGTGCAGCGACACCGCCTTCGGCACCGCGCCGACCAGCTCCACCGCGTCGGTGCTGGTCGACCGCCAGCGGGCCAGCAGGCCACCGGCCCCGGTCGACCGCACGTCGCAGTCCAGCGGCAGGGTGCCCTCGGTGTCCAGCCGGAAGATCACCTCGTCCAGCAGGCCGACCAGCAGGTCCTCATCGTCACCGGGCGGCAGCTCGAACTCGGTGTCCGCCTCCGCCCGGGCGCCGCTGATGTCCGCGAACGTCTCGACCAGCGCGGCGACCGCCTCGGCCAGGCACCCCTCCCGGTCCGGCGCCCACGCCTCGATCCGTACGTCGGCGGTGTGCGGGACGCTCCGGTGCCCCCGCTGCGTCGAGCGCTGCATGCCTCCGATCATGCCGGCCCGTCGACACGTCCGCCCCAGATCCGCCCCGGTCCCATGGGACCGTGACCTACCGGCCGGCGGCGTACCGTCGTCGGATGCGGATCACCCGGTTCACCCACTCCTGCGTCCGGATCGAGCACGACGGCGGCGTGTTGGTCGTCGACCCCGGCACGTGGAGCGAACCGCGCGCCCTGGTCGGCGCGGACGCCGTCCTGGTCACCCACGAGCACACCGACCACGTGGACGTGCTGCGGCTGGCCGGCCTGGGCGTCCCGGTCTACGCCCCGGAGGGCGCACAACTGCCCGACCTCGCCCCGCTGCCGGTCACCCGGGTCCACGCCGGGCAACGCTTCACCGCGGCCGGCATTCCGGTCACCGCCCACGGCGGCCGGCACGCCGCCATCCACGACGGTCAACCGGACTGTCCCAACCTCGGCTACCTGATCGGCGACGGGCTCTACCACCCGGGCGACTCGGTGCACGTGCCGGACGAGCCGGTCCGCACGCTGCTGGTTCCGGCGCAGGGGTCCTGGCTGCGCCTCGACGAGGCGATCCGGTTCGCCCGGGAGGTGGGCGCCGAACGGGCGTACCCGATCCACGACGCGCAGCTCAACGAGCGCGGCCTGGCCAGCGTCGCCGGCTGGTTCGCCGAGACGATCCCCGGCTACCGCCACCTCGTCCCCGGCGACACCGCCTGACCTGCCGCTTTACCGGCGGCCATCGTGTCGAACCGGGGTGCGGCGCCGGTGAGCACGGAGGCACCCGTCGGTGCCGACCACCCCTCGGTCAGTTCCGCCACCAGTGCGCCGACCAACCGGGTCACGTCCGCCTCGGCGTCGGGGTGCAACGCCTCGGCGACGATCAGCACCGACGAGGTGCCCTCCCGCACGGCCGACCAGCCGCTCTGCCGGTTCGTCCAGCGCCGGGCGTGCGCCCGGCCGGCGGCGTCCACGAAGGTCACCTCGCCCGGGTCGGGGTGCTCGGTCTCGCCGGCGAAGCTCAGGTACTCCTCGTCGCCGTGGGCAGGGCGGACCACCAGATCGCCGTCGACCCGGTCCAGGTCGAGCACCGCGACCGGGATCGCGTACGCGGCCGAGACGGCGTTGCAGAGGTCGACCAGGGGGTGCAGCCGGGGCAGGTCGCCGTCCAGCCGCAACCGGCGCAGCAGCGCCTCCGCCGCGCACCGGTACCGGGTGGGGCGCAGCCCCATCGCGGCGTACGCCCGCCGCCACGCCTGGATCTCCGGGAACCCGCTCTCGGCCCCGCCGGCCAACCGTTCACGGGCGACGGCGGTGTACACGGCGGTCCGCTGCGCCACGTCCGCCGTGGGGGTGATGCCGGTGGCCAGGACCACGCCGGCCACCAGGTCCGGGTACGCGGCGCGGAGCGCTGCGGAATGCTGGAACTGCACGGGACTCCTATCGTTCGGTGAGAGCGAGCGTCACGCCGAGCGCGACGAACGTGCCGGCGACCGACCGGCGCAACCAGTCGGTGACCCTCGGCCGGGTGAGCACCCGGTCGCGCAGCCGGGCCGCGAAGATGCCGTAGCCGCTGAATACCACGAAGGTGAGCAGCATGAACACGGCCCCGCACGCGAGCATCGACCGTGTCGAGCCTGGGGCGGTGGTGTCCACGAACTGCGGCAGGAACGCGACGAAGAACAGCGTCGGCTTCGGGTTGAGCAGGTTGACCAGCACCCCGGAGATGATCACCCGGGCCGCCGAGCGGGGTGGCGTACCGGGAGTCGCCGCGAAGGCGCTGCGGTCCCGCACGGTCGACCAGGCCAGGTAGAGCAGGTACCCGACGCCGAGGTACCGGACCACCTCGAACGCCGCCGCGCTCGCCTGCAGCAGCGCGGCGAGACCGGTCATCGCCGCCAGCAGGTGCGGCACCACCCCCAGCGTGCAGGCGAAGGCGGCCAGCACGCCGGCCCGGGCGCCCCGGGACAGCCCGGCGGAGAGGGTGAAGAACACCCCGGTGCCCGGAGTGATCACCACGATCAGCGTGGTGATCAGGAACGGGATCGTCACGGTCGTCCTCCGGTGGGCTCGGCGGGGCTGTCTGAACTCCCACTCTGCTGCCAGGATGGTCCGGTGAGCAGGGCCAAACCGAGAGCATCCGAGAGGTCCATAACGGCCGGGTCGGACTTCCTGCACCTGACCATCACCGACGCTCCGCCCGGTGGGCGGGCCGACTGGCTGGCCGGCCGGCTGCGCCAGGCCATCGCCGACGGGCGGGTGCCGGTCGGCGGGCGGCTCCCCGCCACCCGGGTGCTCGCCGCCGACCTCGGCGTCTCCCGGGGCGTGGTCACTGAGGCGTACCAGCGGCTCACCGAGGAGGGGCACGTCACCGGTCGAGGCCGTGCCGGGACGGTGGTCGTCGCCGCCCCGGCCGCGCCCGCCACGTCGGCGCCCGCCCCGGCCGCCGCGCCGGCGCCGGACGCGCTCTTCCCGCCCGCTCCGGGCAGCGACATCTTCGACGCGGTACGCGCGGCGAGCGCCACGATCGACCTGACGCCCGGCGTACCCGATCTGGCCGCCTTTCCCCGCGCGGACTGGCTGCGCGCCGAACGTGTCGTGCTGCGCGATCTCGCCGCGGCCGACCTGGGCTACGGCGACCCGTGCGGCGCGGCCGCGCTGCGCCGGGCCGTGGCCGCCTGGCTCGCCCGCAGCCGGGGCATCGCCGTCGACCCCGGCGAGGTGATCATCGTGGCGGGGGTGTCCCAGGCGCTCGGGCTGCTCGCCCAGGCGCTCGGCATCGACCGGATCGCGGTCGAGGACCCCGGGTCGTTGGGCGTACGCCAGCACCTGAACAACTGGGGGATCCACACCCCGCCGATCGCGGTGGACGGCGCCGGGCTGCGCGTCGACGAGTTGGCCGCCAGCGGCGTGGCCGCGGTGATGCTCACACCCGCGCACCAGTTCCCGACCGGCGTGGTGCTCGACGGCGACCGCCGCCGTCAGCTCCTCGACTGGGCCCGGTCCGGCGGTTTGATCATCGAGGACGACTACGACGCCGAGCACCGCTACGACCGGCCCCCGGTGCCGGCGCTGCGCGGCCTGCTACCCGAGCAGGTCTGCTACGCCGGCAGCGTGTCCAAACTGCTCGCCCCGGCGCTGCGGGTCGGCTGGCTGCTCGTGCCGCCCCGCCACCGGGAGGCGGTGGTGGCCGCCAAGCGCAGCGCCGACCTGGGCAACGCGGTGCTGCCGCAACTGGTGCTGGCGGAGCTGATGACCTCCGGCGCGCTGGAGCGACAGCTGCGGCTGCTGCGCCGCCGACACATCCGTCGCCGCGACGCGATGATCGCCGCGCTGACCCGGCACCTGCCCGGCGCGACCGTGCACGGCGCGGCGGCCGGCCTGCACCTGACCATCACACTCGACAACGGGCTGGCCGACACCGAGCTGGCGGCGGCGACACTGGCCCGCGGTGTGAAGGTGCAACCGCTGTCCTGGCACTGCCAGCGGCCGCACCGGCCAGGCCTGGTGCTCGGCTACGCCGCGAACACCGCGTCGGACATCGAGGAGGGCGTCGCGACGATCGCGTCCGTCCTCCGGCAGCTGTAGAAGCAGTGATGGGCGAGGCGGACACAGCGGTGTCCTCGGACGTGTCGGTTGCGCTCATATCTGGTGTGGTCTACGTCACGATAGCGTCGGCGCACGCCGACGCCCCCGCCGGCGCTCGCAAGGAGAGCGTCCATGACGACACCGCTGAAAGCCGCCACCGCCCTCGCCGCCGTCCTCCTGCTGATCCTGACCACCGCGGCGCCCGCCCAGGCCGCCAACCCGGCCACCAAGCCCCCGGTCTCCGGCTCGTTGGGCACCTACAACGTCTCCGGCGTCTACGTCACGGGCGTCTCCTCCGGTGGCTACCTCGCCACGCAACTGCACGTCGCCTACTCGTCCCGGATCCGCGGCGCGGCCGTCTTCGCCGCCGGGCCGTACTACTGCGCCCAGAACAACGTCGCCCAGGCGCTCTACGGCTGCGGCGACAACCAGTACCCGACCAACCTGTCGGCCCTGCAGGCGTACACCCGGACCTGGGCGTCCTACGGCTGGGTCGACCCGGTCGGCAACCTGTCCGGTGACCCGGTGTACGTCTTCCACGGCGGCAACGACACCACCGTCAAGAAGTCCGTCACCGACGACCTGGTCCGGTACTACCAGCACTTCGGGGCCAGCGTGCAGTACGACAGCGGCTCCGCGGCCGGCCACTCCTGGGTCACCCCGTACGGAACGCGGGGCTGCACCGCGACCGCGTCGCCGTTCCTCAACGACTGCGGCGTCGACCCGCAGAACGCCCTGCTCCGCAAACTGCTCGGTGGAGTGAACGCGCCCAACACCGGCCCGCTCGGTGGCACGCTCATCCGGTTCAGCCAGAACACCTTCGCGGTCAACGGCTGGGCCAACGGGTTGAGCATGGACGCCAACGGCTTCGCGTACGTCCCGTCGGCCTGCGCGGCCGGCCAGTCGTGCCGGCTGCTGGTGGCCCTGCACGGCTGCCTCCAGGGGTACGGCTCGGTGGGCACCGCCTTCGTCGACCGGGCGAACCTGAACCAGTACGCCGACACCAACAACCTGATCGTCCTCTACCCCCAGGCGAGCACCGCCGGCACCAACCCGAACGGCTGCTGGGACTGGTGGGGCTACCTCGGCGCGACCAACTACCCGATCAAGGGCGGCGCCCAGCTGGAGACCGTCATGAACATGGTCCGGCGTCTGGACGGCTGAACGTCCTGGGTTGACCGGGCGGGCCCGCCCGGTCAACCCAGCAGCAGGCGGACCAGGACGAGCACGGCGAGCAGCGCCGGCCCGCGCGCGCCCTGGCGCAGCAGGTCGACCGGGATCATCCCGAACGGCGTGTTCGCCGTCGCACCGCCGTAGTCGATGGCCGGTCGGGTGGCGGCCCGCCAAGCGGCGGCCACCACCCCGAGTGCCAGCGTCGGCGCCAGCCACGCCGGCCCACCGTCGACGGTCGGCAGGGTCGACAGCCACCACAGGCCGGCGCCGACCGCCGGCACGACCAAATGGATCCCGCGCAGCGCCGCATCACTGCCACCGAGCGCCCGACGCAACCCGGGTGACCGGCTGATCGACCGCAGGCCGCCGGTCAACCGGTCGGCGGCGAGGTAGCCGAACACCACCTGCGCGGCACCGGCCAGCCCGGGCAGGGCGAGCGCGGCCGCGTACTGGACTCCGATCAGCGCCGCCCAGATCAGCAGGGCGCTGGGGTGGCGTCCAAGCCGGCGCACATCGGCCTGGAGCAGCGCCCACCAGGCGGGGCCGGGCAGGAACCGGCGGCTGCGCACCCGGCCGATCCGGCGCCAGCGGCGGCTCTCCACCAGGCCGGCGAGCAGGCTCGGGTCGAGCAGGATCGTGGCCGTGGCGGCGGCGTTGGCGAACTGCGCGCCGGTGGTCAGCGTGGCCCGATCCACCCGCGGCAGCGCGCGGACCGCCAGAACGGCGGCGACGACCGCGAGGGGCACCCCGACGGCGACCAGCGCGGCGGCCGGCGTCGCCGACGGCCGAGGCAGCCCGTCGCCGAGACGACCGACGAGCACCACCAGCCCCGTGATGATGGCGGCCGCCAGCATCGGGACCGCCCCCGCCACGGCCGGCCACCGCCGGCCCGTCCGGCTGCCCTGGGCGACGACACTCAGCGCCAGCGCTGCGGCGCCCCAACCCGCGCCGGCCGCCGCCGCCCAGCCCAGCGCGGTCGGGTCGCTGACGCCGCCCAGCGCCGCCACGGCCACCCCGAGCAGCGCGGTGCCGGCCGCCGCGCCCGCCAGCAGGACGCCGAGGCGCGGCACCAGCCAGGCCCGCCGGTCGATCGGCGCGCTGGCCACCCAGCTCTGCGTCGCCGGGGTCACCAGCAGCGGACCGAGGGCACGCAGGCCGCGCCAGGCGAGCCCGGCCCCGGCCAGCAGCGCGGCGACCGCCAGCCACCAGCGCACCCCCGGATCGGCCTGGCCGACGGTGGGGGAGTTCAGCATGTCGCGGCTGGCGCTGATCGCGAACCAGCCGTACATGCCCACGAAGAGGACCATGACGTACGCATCGCCCAGCACGTCACCGAGGGAGTGGTCGTGATGCCCGCGGCGGGCCCGGCGCAGATGCGTACGCACCTGCCGGGCGGTGGGCACGCCGGTCGGCGCCTCGGCGACGGTTGCCGGCGGGGCGGTCACCGGCCGATCTCGATGCGCTCGTCGACCACCGCGTCGATCAGCTCCGGGTCGTGCGACGCCAGCAGAACAGCGGTGCCCGCGTCCCGCTCCCGGCGCAGCCGGTCGGCCAGCCACTGGCGGCCGCGGACGTCCAGGCGCTGCTCCGGCTCGTCCAGGATCAGCACCCGGCGGGGGCGTACGAAGCAGGACGCCAGCGCCAGCCGGCGGCGCTGCCCGCTGGACAGGGTCACCGGCAGCTGGTCGCGGGCCGGTTCCAGACCCAGCTCGGCGAGCACCTCCTCAACCGGCTCGGCGTTGCCGCCGTGCGCGTACGCGACCAGCTCCAGGTGCTCGACCACGGACAGGTCGGGGAAGAAGTCGATGTCGTCCAGGGCGGCCGCCACCAGCGCCCGCACCTGGGGATCGGTCTCGTCGGCCCGGCGACCCTGCACCAGCACCTCGCCCGCGTCCGGCCGGTCGGCGCCGACCACGCAGCGCAGCAGGGTGGTCTTTCCGCTGCCGTTGGGGCCCAGCACCACCGCGATCCGGCCCGCCTGGAGCGTGAAGCTCACGTCGTCGAGCACGACCAGGTTGCCGAAGTTGCGGCTCAGTCCCCGCACCGAGAGCGTATCCACGATCACACACTCTCCCAGACCCGTTCAACCGGCCAACCTGAGCGACCGACATCACGCGGGCGCCCCTGCCGCGCAGGTCGGGACGCGGATCACGCGCCGGCCACCGGCAGCTCCCCGTCGTCCTCCAGCCGGCTGTCCGCGGCGGCCTGCCCGTCGGCGTCGCCGACCTCCTCGGCCACCGCCGCCGCGTCCGCCCAGTGTCGCCGCGCCTCAGCCCGGTCGCCCAGCGCCGCGGCGGCGTCACCCAGGTACAGCAGGGTGCGTGCCAGCCCCGCGGTGGGCCGGCTCTCCTCGCGCAGCCGCCGACCCTCGGCCAGCAGCTCGTACGCCGCCCGCGCCTGCCCGGGCGTGGCGGTCAGCAGCGTCGCCCCGGCGTTGAGCAGCGCCGCCGACCGGCTCGTCGGGTCGCTGACCGACTCGTACTCGCGCAGCGCGGCCCGCCACGCCTGCGCGGCATCCAGGTGCTCGCCGAGGGCGGCGTGCACCAGCACCAGGTTGGTCAGCGCCGCCGCGTAGCCACGGGCGTCACCCACCGACCGGAACGTGTTCGCCGCCCGCACCAGATGGTGGTGCGCGATCTCCAGCTCGCCCCGGGCCAACTGCGCGGCGCCCAGGCCCAGATCGGTCAGGGCGTGCCCGGCCCGGTCCGCGCCCGAGCGGTGCCGGCGGGACAGCTCCAGGTGCTCCACCGCGTCGTCGAGCTGCCCCAGGTCGATCAGGGCCAGGCCGAGGTTCATCCGGGCCTGGGCGGTGCCCCGCCGGCCGCGCTCGGCGACCGCGAGGGTGAGTGCGGCGGCGGCACCCTGCGGGTCGTGCCGGCGCCGGCGCAGCACCCCCAGCTCGTTGTGCGCCCACCCGGCGATCTCCGGTCGGTCGTCGGCCGTCGGGGTGGCCAGCACGGTACGGCAGACCTGCTCCCACTCGTTGAGCCGCTCGACGTGCGCCAGCCATCCGCACAGCGCCACGGCCAGCCGGAACCACCACCGGCGCACCCGGCGCGGCAGCGTCTCGGCCGCGCCGGCCGGCACCCGGACCACCGCCAGCAGCAGCTCCTGGTGCAGGTCGAACCAGCCGTACGGGTCGTCGTCCAGCGGCAGTGACCACTCCCGGTCCGGTGGAGAGCCCAGCACGGCCAGGTTGGCCGCGTGCCGTTCGGCCCGTCGGGCCAGGTGCCGGGTCAGCCGGGCCTGCGCGGCGACCCGGGCCCGGGCCGGATCGGCGTCGCGCAGGTGCAGCCGTGCGTTGCCGGCGAGCAGGGGGCGGATCTCGTACCGGTCGCCGGGCGCGCCGACGACGAACGCCGCGGCGGCCAGTTGGTCGAGCAGCGCGGTCACCCGTTCCGGGTGTCGACCGGCCAGCGCGGCGATGGCGGGCCGGTCCACCGGGGCGGGCGCCAGCGACATCAGCCTGTAGAGCCGTCGGGCCTCACGGGTCAACGCCCGGTACGCGGTGTCCCGTTCGGTGACCAGCCGGGCCGCCGGCGAGACGGTGACCCGCTGGTGCGGCGGCGTCTGCACCGCGCGGCGCAGCGCGTCCAGCACGTCGGCGTGCCGCCAGCCGTGCTGGGCGGTGCGGTAGCCGAGTGCCCGGACGGTGCGCGGCTGCCGCCCGCACAGCTCGACGATGTCGCCGACCGCCGGGTCGGTGCGCGGGTCGGCGCGGCGGATCCGGGCGGCCGGCGCGGCCACGCCCGCTGCGGCGAACAGCTCGACCGCCTCGGCCGGGCCCGGCTCGGCGATCCAGTGCGCGACCACGCCCTGCAGCCCACTCAACGCCGGGCCGCCGGCGAGCAGCAGCCGGCAGGTCCGCGCGGTCGGCGGCAGCAGCGGCAGGACCTGCTCGGGCCGGTCGACGTTGTCCAGCACCAGCAGGATCTTGCGGCCGTCGAGCTGGCCACGCACGGCGTCGGCGGCGACCGCGAGGGCGTCCGGCCGGCCCGAGACGGGCGCGGCGGTGCCCAGCACCCCGGCCAGCGCGGTGAGCACCTGCCGGGCGGACCGGGGTCGACCGCCGCGGCGCAGGTCGAGGTAGTACTGCCCGTCCGGGAAGTCCTCCCGGCACAGGTTCGCGGCCTGTACGGCGCAGGCGGAGGTGCCCACCGCCCGCCGGCCCAGCACGGCCACCGCGTGCTCCCGGGCGAGCAGCGCGAGCACCGCCTGGACGTGCTCGTCGCGGCCGGTGAAGCCGGCCGGGTACGGCAGCGTCGGCGCGCCGGTGGCCGGTGCGGCGACGACCTCGGTGGGTTCCGGGCTCACCTCCCGACCGGTTCGGCGCCGGCGCATCTCGAACACCACGAAACCGACCCCGCCGCTGACCACCAGCGCGATGCTCGCCGGCCCGAGCACGCTGGCCGCCAGCTCGGAGAGCATGTTGCTGGCCAGGTTGCCGAGCACCCCGCTGACCAGCGTGCCGACCGCGATCAGCACCGGCCAGCGCGGCCCGCGGCCGGTGCCGGTGGGGCCGGTCACCGGACGCCCCCGGAGACCAGCCCGGCGACGAGCTGCCGGCGGGCGAGCACCACCAGCAGCACCGGCAGCACCGAGGCGAACACCGAGGCGGCGGCCAGCGCCCCGCTGTTGGACACGAAGCCACGGGACTGCCCGGCCAGGAACAGCCCCAGCGGTGTCGCCTCCGGCCCGCTGAACAGCAGGCCCACCACCAGGTCGTTCCAGACCTGGACGAACTCCAGCACGGAGACCGCGACCACCGCGGGCAGGTTGTGCCGGGCCAGCCGGCGCAGCGTGCCCCACCAGCGGCGCCCACCCAGCCGGGCGCCGCGCACCTGCTCGGCGGGCAGGTCGGCGAACGCGTTGCGCAGCACCAGGACCGCGAACGGCACGCCCAGCGCCACGTGCACCAGGGCCAGGCCGCGGGCGGTGCCGGAGGAGAGCACCAGGCCGAGCACCTCGTTGAGCGGCCCGGCGATGACCTGTACCGGTACGACGCTGGCGGCCAGCAGCAGCAGCCCGGTGGCCTGGGCGGCCGGTCCGGTCAACCAGGCCAGCGGGTACGCGGCCAGCAGCGCGACCACCAGCACCGTGGCGGTCACGACGGTGGCCAGCAGCAGCGTGAAGGCCAGCGTTCGCCACAGCTCGGCCCCGGTGACCAGGTCGCGGTAGGAGCCAACCCCCGGCGGCGTCGACCACCAGCCGCGCGCCGCCGCATCCACCTGACCGTGCAGGGAGGTGGCGACCAGCACCACCAGCGGCACCAGCCAGGCCACCGCGGCGCCCGCCGCGAGCAGTCGGAACACCCGCCGGGGCGGTGCCACCCGGTCCGGGTCCGGCGGCATCTCGGCCCGCGGCGGCGGCCACGCCTGCCGGACGAACAGCGCCGCCACCAGGATCCCGCCGATGACCGCCACCAGCCACACCACACCGAGTGCGGCGCCCTCGCCGGTGGTGGTGCCACCCGAGGTCTGCCAGACCCGCAGCGCCAGCACGGCGGCCTCGTCCCGGACCGAGCCGGGGGTCATCACCAGGATCAGGTCGAAGGTGCGGCTGGTGCCCACCGCGACCAGCGCGAAGACCACCGCCACGGTACGCAGCAGCAGCGGTCGCCACTGCGCGTCCCACAGCACGTGCCGGCGACCGCCGCCGTAGGCGCGTACCGCGTCGGCCAGGTTCGGGGGCACCGCGTCCAGCGCGGCCCGGAAGACCAGCACGGCCAGGCCGACCCAGGCCCAGACGAACGCCGACATCAGCGCCACCGTGACCAGGCCCGGCCCGAGCAGTTGCGGGGCCTCTGCGGCGGACCGGCCGGTCAGTCGCGCCGCGACCAGCGTGGCCAGGCCCCGGCTCGGGTCGGGGTCGTACATCAGCCGGAACGTCACTCCGGTGACGACCAGCGGCAACGCCACCGGCACCAGCAGGATCAGGCGGACCAGCCCACCCTCCTGCGAGCGGCGCGACGCGGCGGCGAGCAGGTAGCCCAGCGCCGTGACCACCGCCGGCACCAGCACCGCCCAGAGGACCGTGCGGCCCACCACCGCGCCGGTGTCCGGCGCGTCGAGCGCGGTGCGGAAGTGCTCGGCGCCGACCCAGTGACCGTCCGTGGTGACGCTGGCGTGCACCGTTCGCAGCACCGGCCACAGCACCAGCCCGCCGAGCAGCAGGATCGCCGGCAACAGCAGCGCGGAGGTCGCGCCGGCCGCCGGGTACGCCCGGCCGCGCCGGGGCGGCCCCACATCGTCGAGCACGGCCAGCTCGCCGAGCACCCGGATCCGGCTCACCGCCCGCCTCCCGCGCTGCGGGCCGCAGCGGCGAGCTGCCCGGTGGCCCGGCGGACCGCCTCGGCGGCGGGTACGCCGTCGGTGACGTCGGAGAAGAAGTCCTGCATGATCCGCCAGATGCCCACCCCGTCGGAGCCGGTGAAGGGCCCGGGCAGCTGGTCGGAGAGGTCGAAGCGCAGGGTGCCGGGAGCGCGCATCTCGCCGGCGAGCTGGCGGCGGACCGGATCGGCGTAGCTGTCCAGCGCGACCGTGGTGTTCGGCGACAGGTAGCCGCCGGCGTCCAACCAGGGCTGGAACGCGCCGGCCTGACTGAGCCACTCGATCAGCTCCACCCCGCCCCGGGCGTCGGCGAACGCCACCGCCGCGTCTCCGCCGACGATCAGCGGGCCACCGCCGCCCGCCCGCGCGCTCGGGAACCGAAAGGTCTTCGGCTGCTCCGGGCCGCGCCGGAACGTGCCGGCCACCTCGGCCGTGAAGTCGGCCTCGAAGACCATCACCGCCCGCCCGGAGCGCACCACCTGGATCACCGACTCCTCGTACTGGGTGAGCAGGGCACGGCGGCCGCCGCCGGGGAACGCGCCGCCGATGCTCCACAGCTCGGCGAGCCGGTCCAGGGTGTCGCGCACCGGTCGGCCCTGCCAGTCGGCGTCCGGGCCGGCGAGGGCGTCGTACGCGTCGGGGGCCAGGTCGGCCAGCACGTTCTCGAACCAGTCGGTGAGCACCCAGCCGTCCGCCGCGCCGATCGCCAGGGGCGCCGGGCCGGACCCGCGCCGGGCGAGCGCGCCGAGGGTGCGGGTCACGGTGACCAGCTCGTCCCAGGTGGCCGGCGGCCGGGGCAGCACCGACGGCAGATGCCAGATCAGCGACTTGTGCGCCGCCTTCACCCAGACGCCGTAACGCCGCCCGCGGGTCATCAGCAGGTCGCTCAGCCCGGTGGGCACCGCGTACTCGTTCGACGGGCGCACCGGGCTCAGCCAGCCCCGCAGGGCGTAGTCGGTGACCAGGCCGGGGCGCGGCAGGATCGCCACGTCCGGGCTGGTGCCAGCGAGGTGCCGGGCGCGCAGGAACGCGTCGATGTCGTTGCCGGCGCTGACCACGTGCACCGGGGCCGGGTAGCCGGCGACGACCCGCCGGAACCGGTCCAGCTCGCTTCCGCTCCAGACCACCGCCACCTGCACGGACCGGGTGCCGCCGGCGCAGCCGGCCGCGGTCACCGCGGCGCCGGCCGCGGCGGCGCGCAGCAGGGTACGGCGGGTCGCCCGCCCGGCCGGCGTCACCGGACCGTCCCCTCGGGTTCGGTGACCAGCTCGTGCCGGCGCGGGATCTCGGCCAGGGTGGCCGGATCGGCGGTGCACACCAGCACGGCCACCCCCGGTGCGTCCGGTGGGGACAGCCGGGGCAGCAGGTCGCCGAGGCGGCCGCCGCCGGCCGGATCGACGGGCAGGTCGACGACGAGGACCTCGGGCAGGCAGACCGCGGCCCGGGCCAGCGCCACCCGGAACCGCTGGGCGTCGGAGAGCAGGTGCGGCAGCAGGGCCAGCGTCGGGGCCAGCTCCAGCCGGTCCACCACGGTGGCTGTCCAGTCGTCGGCCACCTCGTGCACCCGTTCGCGACGGCGTTGGCCGTACTCGATGTTGCGGCGCACGGTGAGCTGTGGCAGCAGTGCGCCGCCGGCGGGCACGTAGCCGATCTGCCGGCGTGGCGGCGGCAGGGCGGTGACGTCCCGGTCGCCGACGATGACCCGCCCGGTGACCGGGGCGGCGAGCCCGGCCAGCACCCGGGCCACGGCCGTGCCGACCCGGGGTGGCGTCACCAGGGCGGCGGTCGTGCCGGCCGGAACGTCGAGGGTCACCGGCCCAGTGCCGGGGACGGCGACCAGTGCGCGTAGCCGTAACGTGAGCCTCACCTCCGGTGACCGCTGGTGACCGTCCCAGGGTGGCACACCGCGCCGACAGTCGATGCCCCGTGGATCTTCCATTGTGGAAGAAGTGGCGCGTGCCGTTACCGTGCCGGCTGCTCGCTGCGGGCGTAGAGGGCGGCCAGTCCGGCCGCCGTGGCGGCGAGTCGCTCGCGCAGCGCGACCGGGGTCAGCACCTCCACGTCGGCGCCGAGACGGAGCAGGTCACCGTGTGCGTGGGTGAGCGACTCGATCGGCAGCGCCGCGGTCACCCAGCCCTGGGCGTCCGGTGGCCCGGCGCTGGCGTCCACCGCTGCCACCACCGGATCGCTGCCGATCTCCCGCAGCCGTTCCCGGCCGCCCGGGGAGAGCCGCACGGTGGCCTCGTCCTGGTGCAGCCGGGCCCGGAACTGCACCACGTGCGCGCGCCACCAGGCCGGCAGGTCGAAGTCGGGCGGGCGGTCGAACTCCTCGGCGAGGGGGGTCAGTGCGAGGATCTGGTTGACCCGGTAGGTCGCCGGGGCGCCCCGGCCGGGCCGGTCGGCCACCACGTACCACCGGCCGCCCTTGAGCACCAGGCCGTACGGCTCCAACACCCGGGTCACCTCGCCGTTCCAGCTGCGGTAGCGCACCTCGACGCGGTGTTGCCGCCAGACCGCCTCGGCGGTGCGGGCCAGCTCGGGGGACGCGTCGCCGTCGGCGTACCAGCCGGGTGTGTCAAGGTGGAAGCGCTGTTGGAGCTGGGTGGCCCGGTCGCGCAGTGGGGCGGGCAGCGCGGCGTGCAGCTTGAGTTGCAGCGCGGCCACCACGTCGCCGTAGCCCAGCTCGTCGGCCGGCCCAGGCAGCCCGGCCAGGAAGAGCCGGTCGGCCTCTTCGGCGGTCAGGCCGGTCAACCGCGTCCGCCACCCGTCGACCAGTTGGTAGCCGCCGGCGTGCCCGGCCTCCCCGTAGAGCGGGATGCCGGCGGCGTGCAGCGACTCCACATCCCGGTAGATCGTCCGCGGTGAGACGGCCAACCGCTCGGCGAGCTGCGCGGCGGTGAGCCGGCCGTGCGACTGGAGCAGCAGCAGGAGGGAGAGAAGTCGACTGGCCCGCACTTCACTGACACTAGCTGTCAGGGGAGTCGTTCTACCGTCCCGGCATGGCTTTTCGCGACAAGGATCTACGAACGCCGGGACCGGTCATGGTGGACGGCCGACAGCTCAAGCGCTACCACATCGACCAGCCGGAACGGCCGATCGAGCCGGAGGTGGAGAAGGCCGCGTACGACCTGCTGCCCGCGCTGCTCGCCGACGTGCCGGATGACGGCACCCCGGCCGCCGGCTGGGTGGTGCTGCATCGGGGCGCGGACACCGGCGCCTACCTGCTGGCGTACACCTGGGTGTGGGACAACGCGTTGGAGGTGCGCACCGCGGCGGCCGGGCAGCCTGCACTGGACTGCCCTGACGATGATCCGGCACACTTCGTCGAGCTGCGCCGCCCCGCGGTGGGCTGCGTCTGGGAGTTGGCGGTGCTGGAGCACGAGCGGGCCGCCTGGGTCCGGCACATGCTGGTGCCGGAGAGCCCCGATCTGACCGGTTATCTGCACGACACGCGAGCGGAAGGGCCGGTGGGCCGCTGATGGGCGACTTCGACTTCTTTGTGGGCACCTGGAACGTGGTGAACCGGCGGCTGCGCAAGCGGCTGGTCGGCTCGGACGAGTGGGAGGAGTTTCCGGGGGTGTCGGTCGCGCACGGCTTCTTCGGCGGCGGCGGCCACTTCGACGAGATCGTTTTTCCGACCAAGGGCTTCTCCGGCGCCACGATCCGGCTCTTCGACCCGGCGACCGAGCAGTGGTCGATCTACTGGATGAACAGCGGTCGCGGCGAGTTGGAGCAGCCGCCGATGGTGGGCCGCTTCGTCGACGGTGTCGGCCGTCTCTACGCCGACGACCAGCACGAGGGACGTCCGGTGCGGTGCCGGTTCATCTGGTCGGAGATCACCGCGACCACCGCGCGCTGGGAGCAGGCGTTCTCCGTCGACGGCGAGCGCACCTGGGAGACCAACTGGATCATGACGTTCACCAAGGCGGCGGAGTAGCTCAGGTCGACGGCGGGGGAGTCGTGTCGCGGTAGATGCCGACCAGCCAGAGGTCGAGCAGCACGTCCACCACGTCCCGCTCGTCGACCGCCGGCCCGTCGCCGGCGAAGGTGGCGTACCAGACGCGTTCGTTCATCGAGTTGAGCGCGATGGCGAGGTCCCGGGCGGGCAACCCGTCCGGGGCCGCGCCGCGTCGCCGCTCCGCCTCGATGGCCGCCGCGATCGCCTGCACCCAGCGCTCCAGCACCGCCGCCCAGAGCCGGCGTACCTCGGCGTTGGTGCCACGGACCTGCGCACAGGCGAGCACCAGCGCGCGGTGCGCGCCGAACGTCTCGTGGAACCGCTGGATCAGCTCCCGCCACCGGGCCCGCGGGTCCTCGGCGAGCCGGACCAGGACGTCTCCGGCGGCCGCGTCGGCCTCCTCGGTGACCCGGTCCAGCAGGGTCAGCAGCACGGCGTCCTTGGACGGGAAGTAGAAGTAGAACGTCGGCCGGGAGATGCCCGCACCCCGGGCCAGGTCGTCGATCGAGATGTCGCCGAACGCCTTGTGCTCCAGCAGCCGCTCGGCGGTGGCCAGGATCGCCGTCTCCCGGTCGTCGCCGGTGGAACGGGCGGCGCGGCGACCGCGCGGGCTCGCCCTCCCGGTACGCGCGGTCGTCATGGCCGGTGATGCTACCCGAACTCGACACCCTGTCGACGGCACTCGACAGGGTGTTGACTGCTGTCGACGGCGGTGGATAGTGTCCGTCCACTGCCCCGGATGGAGGGAACGCCATGACCTCCGACCACGTCGACGTGCTCATCGTCGGAGCCGGCCTGTCCGGCATCGGCGGCGCCTGCCACCTGCGCCGCGACTGCCCCGACAAGACGTACGCGGTGCTCGAGGCACGCGACGCCATCGGCGGCACCTGGGACCTGTTCCGCTACCCGGGCGTCCGGTCCGACTCGGACATGTTCACCCTCGGCTACTCCTTCAAGCCGTGGACCGACCCGAAGGCCATCGCCGACGGCGCGGCCATTCGCGAGTATGTCCGGGAGACCGCCCGGGAGTACGACGTGCAGCGGCACATCCGCTTCGGGCACCGGGTGCTGCGTGCCGAGTGGGACAGCGACACCGCCCGCTGGACGGTGCACGCACAGCGCGTCGACACCGCCGAGACGACCGTGCTGACCTGCTCGTTCCTGTTCGCCTGCGCCGGCTACTACCGCTACGACGAGGGATACACCCCGCAGTTGCCCGGCGTCGGGGAGTACGCCGGGCGGCTGGTGCACCCGCAGCACTGGCCGGACGACCTCGACCACACCGGCAAGCGGGTGGTGGTGATCGGCAGCGGCGCCACCGCGGTCACCCTGGTGCCGGCGATGGCCGAGCGGGCCGCCCACGTGACCATGCTCCAGCGCTCACCGACGTACGTCATCGCGCTGCCCTCGCGCGACGTCCTGGCCGACGCGCTGCGGCGCGGGCTGCCGGCGAAGGCCGCGTACCCCGTGGTGCGCTGGAAGAACGTGCTGCTGTCCACCATCAACTTCCAGCTCAGCCGGCGCGCGCCCGGGCTGGTCAAGCGGCTGCTGCGCAGGGGCGCGAAGGGCCGGCTGCCGGTCGGGTACGACATCGACCGGCACTTCTCCCCCCGCTACGACCCGTGGGACCAGCGGCTCTGCGTGGTGCCCGACGGCGACCTGTTCACCGCCCTGCGGCAGGGTAGGGCGTCGGTGGTCACCGACACCGTCGACACCTTCACGGCGGACGGCGTCCGACTGGCCTCCGGTGACGAGTTGCCCGCCGACATCGTGGTCACCGCCACCGGGCTCAACCTGCTCGCCCTCGGTGGCCTGACACTCAGCGTGGACGGCGCCGAGGTCGACCTGGCCGGCACCGTCGCCTACAAGGGCATGATGCTCTCCGGCGTGCCGAACTTCGCGTTCACCATCGGCTACACCAACGCCTCGTGGACGCTCAAGGCCGACCTGGTCGCCGGCTACGTCTGCCGGCTGCTGCGCCACCTGGACCGCACCGGCCAGCACGTCGTCACCCCGCTCCCGCCGCCCGACGACGAGCGGGTGCCGCTCATCGACCTGCGCTCCGGGTACGTGTTGCGCAGCGTCGACGCGCTGCCCAAGCAGGGCGCCACCGCACCGTGGCGGCTGTATCAGAACTACGCCCGCGACGTGCTGCTGATGCGGCACGGCCGGCTCACCGACGAGGGTGTGCGGTTCTCCCGCTCGGGGGCCGCCAGGAGAGGAGCACCGGTCGTGCAGAGATTCGACTTCGTCGGCGGGACGGCCGTGGTCACCGGCGCGGCCAGCGGCATCGGCGCCGCGCTGGCGCACGCGCTCGCCCGCCGGGGCAGCGACCTGGTCCTGCTGGACCGCGACGCCGAGCGGCTGGACGCGGTCGCCGCCGCCATCCGGGCCGACCACCCCGACCGTCAGCTGCACACCTACCTGGTGGACCTCGCCGACGCGGCGGCCACCGCCCGGGTGGCCGTCGAGATCGGTCAACGGCACCCGCGGGTCCGGCTGCTGGTGAACAACGCCGGTGTCGGCCTCGGTGGCCGGTTCGACCAGGTGACGTTCGACGAGTTCAGCTGGGTGATCGACATCAACTTCCGGGCCGTGGCGCAGTTGACACACGCGCTGCTGCCCACCCTCAAGGCGGAGCCGGGCGCCCACCTGGTCAACGTCTCCAGCCTGTTCGGGCTGATCGCGCCGGCCGGGCAGACCGCCTACTCGGCGAGCAAGTTCGCGGTGCGCGGCTTCACCGAGGCGCTGCGCCACGAGTTGGTCGAGGACGGCATCGGGGTGACCTCGGTGCACCCGGGCGGGATCCGCACCCGGATCACCGAGAACGCCCGCGTCGGCAGCGGCGTCTCGATCGAGGAGTACGCGGCCGGCCGGGCGCAGTTCGAGAAGCTGCTCACCATCGCGCCGGAACGGGCCGCCGAGGTGATCCTGCGGGGCGTCGAGCGCCGCCGGGGCCGGGTGCTGATCGGCTGGTCGGCGAAGCTGCCCGATCTGCTGGCCCGGGTCCTGCCGGCCTCGTACAACCGGCTGCTGGTCACCGGCCTGAACCGCGGCGTCGTCCGCCCCGCACCGCCGACCAGCACGGTGCCGGCCGCCGACGCCCGCCGCGGCTGACGTCGCTGATCTCGCGGTGACTCAGGCCGGGTCGGCGTCGGCCGGCGCCGAGGTCGGCAGGACGTCACGCCGGCGCAGCACCACCGTCAGCGCCACCAGGGCGAAGAGCAGGAGCGCGAGCACGTGCACCGGAAGCGGACCCAGTGGCGCGAGCAGCGCCAGCAGCGCGACGACCGGAAAGGCGACGACCACCGCGCCGTGCTGCCTCCGGCGGACGTGCAGCACCCAGACGGTGAGCAGGTAGACGGCGATCGGTACGGCGACCGCGTACCCGGCGGCGGATCCGGAGATGTGCCCGATGTGCCGCTGGTGGTCCACCGCCACGACCAGGCCCGCGCCGACCGCCGCGACCGCCGCGAAGATCAGATAGTGGCCGTAGCCCCAGACCAGCGAGTACGGCAGCCGGTCGGGCGCCTCGATCGGCTGGTCGAAGTAGAGCCACCAGAGCGCATACACGATGACCGCCCCGGCCGCCGCGAGCGACCAGAGGTCGCGTCCACCGCTGTCCAGTTCGGTCTGGATCGCCACCGACACCGACAGCACCACCTCGCCGAGCACGATGAGGGTGAACAGCCCGTACCGCTCGGTGATGTGCCGGGGATGCCACGGGGTCATTCCGGGCCGCTCGGCCACCGCCGGCACCAGCAGGTCGGCCAGCCCCAGCAGCACGAACGACGCGATGCCCCACTCGTCGGGCAGCGCCAGCCGCAGCAACCAGCCGACCTGCACCACGGTCACGCCGATCGCGTAGCGGCGTGCCGCCGCGCGGTGCGCCCGGTCGCCGGCGGCCGCTCGGCTCCACTGCACGACGGCGGCCAACCGCATCACCACGTACCCGTACGTGATGACGGTGAAGTCGCCGTCGGCGAAGGCGCGCGGCACCCCGGCCGCCAGGATCAACGCTCCGGTGATCTGCACCAGTGCGGTGATCCGGTAGACGTCGTCGTCGGTGTCGTAGGCCGAGGCGAACCAGGTGAAGTTCATCCACGACCACCAGATCGCGAAGAACACCATCGCGTAGCTGACCGCCGCGTGACCGAAGTGACCCTCGGAGACGTCGTGGTGCAGGCTGCCGGCGGCCTGCGCCACGGCCACCACGAAGCACAGGTCGAAGAAGAGCTCCAGCGGGGTGGCCGAGCGGTGCGGCTCATCCCGGTGACGGGGCCTCATCGGCCGGTAGAACGGCCGCACCGATGGCGAACGGGTCAACGCGGCTCCTCAGTGGCGTCTCCGGCCGTGGGTGAGGCCCTCCAGCACCAGGGTCAGCCCGGCGCCGAGCAGCCAGACGTCCTTGGCCAGCGCGGTGCCCTGCTGGGTCGGGCGTACGCTACCCGCCTCGCGCAACCCCGGCGTCTGCAGGTACAGCTGCACCAGGCCCGCGCCGAACGCGGTCAGGCCGAGCCCGGCCAGGGTGGTCGGCACGAACGGGGCCAGCAACGCGGCCCCCAGGGCAATCTCCGAGTACGACAGCAGCTTGGCGAAGCGCGCCGGCTCCAACTGGCCGAGCTGCGGAATGGCCCCGACCGCCATCCCGTGCAGGCCCTGCGCGGCGTCGCCCTCGAGCGTCCGCTTGCTCAGACCAGAGTTGAGGAAGAACGCGCCGATGCTGACCCGCAGCGGCAGATGCGCCAGTTTCATGATCACTCCCGGTGGCCGTGGTCCGAATGCGGCCCGCGTACCCGCCGCGGCCCGCGATAACCCGTTGAGCCGACTGGGCCGGCCGTGGTGATCGCGGTAGGTTCGCGAGGGGCTCACCGCCAGGCCCGGCCACCCGCCAGCCCGGCACCCGACCCCGCCGCAGATCACCAGCAGGAGGCGAAGTGAGCCAGGAAGTCCGGGGAGTCATCTCCCGCAGCAAGGGCGCGCCGGTTGAGGTCACCACCATCGTGGTGCCCGATCCCGGTCCCGGTGAGGCGATCGTCCGGATCCAGTCCTGCGGGGTCTGCCACACCGACCTGCACTACCGCGAGGGTGGCATCAACGACGACTACCCCTTCCTGCTCGGCCACGAGGCGGCGGGCATCGTCGAGCAGGTGGGCGAGGGCGTCACCGACGTCGCCCCGGGCGACTTCGTGGTGCTCAACTGGCGGGCGGTCTGCGGGGTCTGCCGGGCCTGCCGCCGTGGGCGCCCCTGGTACTGCTTCAACACCCACAACGCCAGCCAGCGGTTGACCCTCACCGACGGCACCGAGCTCGCACCGGCCCTGGGCATCGGCGCGTTCGCTGAGAAGACCCTGGTACACGCCGGACAGTGCACGAAGGTGGACCCGGCCGCCCGACCGGCCGCGGTGGGGCTGCTCGGCTGCGGGGTGATGGCCGGCCTGGGTGCGGCCATGAACACCGGCAACGTCACCCGCGGCGACTCGGTCGCCGTGATCGGCTGCGGTGGCGTCGGCGACGCGGCGGTCGCCGGAGCGGCCCTCGCCGGCGCCACGACGATCGTCGCCGTGGACACCGACTCCCGCAAGCTGGACTGGGCTCGCCGGTTCGGCGCCACGCACACCGTGAACGCCTCGGAGACCGACCCGGTCGAGGCGATCCGCGCCGCCACCGGCGGCTTCGGCGCCGACGTGGTGATCGACGCGGTCGGTCGACCGGAGACGTGGAAGCAGGCGTTCTACGCGCGGGACCTGGCCGGCACCGTCGTGCTGGTGGGCGTGCCGACGCCGCAGATGAAGATCGAGCTGCCGCTGCTGGACGTCTTCGGTCGCGGCGGCGCCCTCAAGTCCAGTTGGTACGGGGACTGCCTGCCCAGCCGGGACTTCCCGATGTTGACTGAGCTGTACCTCCAGGGTCGGCTCGACCTGGACGCGTTCGTCACGGAGGAGATCGCGCTGGACCAGGTCGAGAACGCGTTCGACCGGATGCACAACGGCGACGTGCTCCGTTCGGTGGTGGTGTTCCCGTGAGCGCCCGCGTCGGGCACGCGGTCACCACCGGCACGTTCTCCCTCGACGGGCAGACGTTCGACGTGGACAACAACGTCTGGGTGCTGGGCGACGACAGCGAGTGCGTCGTCCTCGACGCGCCGCACGACGTGGCCGCGATCCTCGCCGTGGTGGGTGACCGGCGGGTCCGGGCGATCCTGGCCACCCACGCGCACGACGACCACGTCCGCGTGGCACCCGAGCTGGCCATGGCCACCGGCGCGCCAGTGCTGTTGCACACCGCCGACCGGGTGCTCTGGGACATGGTCCACCCCCAGCTGCCGCCCAACGGCGAGCTGCACGACGGCCAGGAGATCGATGTGGCCGGCACCGCGTTGCGGGTGCTGCACACTCCCGGGCACAGCCCCGGCGCGTGCAGCTTCCACGCGCCGGAACTGGGCGTGGTGTTCACCGGCGACACGCTCTTCGCTGGCGGCCCGGGTGCCACCGGCCGCTCGTACAGCGACTTCGACACCATCGTCCGATCGATCCGCACCCGGCTGCTCACCCTGCCCCCGGAGACGGTCGTGCACACCGGGCACGGCGACGACACCACGATCGGCGCGGAGGCGCCGCACCTCGAGGAGTGGCTGGCCCGAGGCCACTGAGCACGGTCGGCTGGCCGGGCCGGGCCGGCGCGTCAGCGCTCGTCGGCCGCGCCCAGCACCGGCTTGACGTCGAGCACCGGCGTGCCGTCCAGCGCCTCCAGGTCGGCCACCCGGACGCGCAGCCCGTCCACCGCCAGCACCCGGACGCGGTGCAGCCCGATCGGGTTGGGTCGGTGTGGGGAGCGGGTGCTGAAGACGCCGGTCTCCGGCCGTGTCTCGTCCCCGCGCGGGTGCACCGTGAGGATGTCCCGTCGGGCCCGGTCCAACCAGGTCAGCACCAGCAGCTCCGCGTCGACGCGTACGTCGTCCAGTGCGCGCTCCACCTGCGGGTCGAAGACCAGCCAGGCGTCCGGCGCGCCCTCATCGCCCTGCCTCGGCGCACTCGCCGCGTCGGTCAGAGGCGACGAGACCCGGCCGACCGGGCGCAGCAGGTACGCGTCGTCGCTCTGGCCTTCGACCATGTCGCTCCCTTCGGGACGGTCCCAATCTAGCGCCGCCGGCCGGCGCTAGGATCCCGCTCATGGCCGCCGAGCAACCCGCACCCGTTGTCCGTCAGCTGCGACTCGTGGTGGAGGCGGCCGACCACGACGCCGCCGTGGCGTTCTTCCGCGACGCGCTCGGCCTGCCCGAGGAGGCGGCGTTCAGCGGCGACGGAGATGCCCGGGTGGTGATCCTGGACGCCGGCCGCGCCACCCTGGAGATCGCGAACCCGGCGCAGAAGCGCATGATCGACGAGGTCGAGGTGGGCCGGCAGGTCGCGCCGCGCATCCGGGTGGCCTTCGAGGTGGACGACACCGAGGCGACCACCGCCCGGCTTGTCGCCGCCGGTGCGACCGAGATCGCGCCGCCCACCCGTACCCCTTGGGAC
Organism: Micromonospora sp. NPDC005206; assembly: GCF_040608175.1. NCBI lineage: Bacteria > Bacillati > Actinomycetota > Actinomycetes > Micromonosporales > Micromonosporaceae > Micromonospora > Micromonospora sp. NPDC005206. The sequence goes on along the minus strand of NZ_JBEXHU010000016.1, from coordinate 5,806 downwards.
TCCCTCAACGCCCGCCTCGACGCACCGGCCGACCTCCAGATCACCATCTTTCAGGAGCTGCGTACGCCGGACGGCGACGACTGAGCTCGGGACGGCAACGACTGAGCTCAGGGCTCGAAATCACCCTGCGTGAGATGTTGGGCCGATCACGCACCGTTAGCCGTGACCCACGCGCCACCCTCACCCGCCGCCCTGCACGCCACCGGTGTCGGGCCCTTTGCTCTGCTTCAACGGACGCAACACGTCCCTTGAGCTGCCCAAAGGCGATTTCGGGCCTCTTCGGGAGTGTCTAACCGTCAGCACGGTCCGTGACTGTTGCGTCTGTTGAAGCAGAGCAAAGGCTGCTGGGTGGGTGTGGCGCGTGACTGCGAAGACCACCCTCTGTCACCCGGTGCGGGGCCTCGGAGGCGAAAGGTCGACCTGTCCGATTCCGGGGGTGACCCGGACCGCAGCCGCGCGGGGCCCTGGCATTTCCGGAATGCCCGACACGTGGACCTGGTTGTGTCCCCCGTACCGCCGGAGCCCAAACCCTTTCCGCGGTCATCTCCCGAGGAGTGTTCACCCCGGAGCGCTCCGCACGATCGAAAGGGCAACCATCGTGAAGGCCGACTTCACTCGATGGCTCCCCGCCATCGCTAAGGACTCGTACCGCAAGACCGCGCTGAGCATTGTGGGTGTGGCCGCCCTCGGTGGCCTGGCACTCGCGCCGACAGCGGCCGCCGCCCCGGTCACCTCCGGGCCGCACCAGGGCGCCGTGGCCGCCATCGACCTCGCCACCGGCAAGGCCGCCACCACGGCCCGCCAGGCCGACCAGCCCGTCGAATCGGGGCTGACCACCGGCTCCGCCACCGGCAAGCCGCCGGCTGGCAAGCCGAGCCGCGAGGAGCTCATTCCGCACGGCATCGAAGGCGCCCAGTCGCGCATCCCGCTCGACGACGCGCAGCTGGCCAACGCCCGGGCCATCGTCGACACGGCCAAGAAGACCGGTGTCGGAGACCGGGGCGCGGTGATCGGCGTCGCCACCTCGTTGCAGGAGTCGAAGCTGTACAACCTCGGCCACCTCGGCGCGTACAACGACCACGACTCGCAGGGCCTGTTCCAGCAGCGCCCGTCGTCCGGTTGGGGTACGCCCGAGCAGATCACCGACCCGGAGTACTCCGCCACGGCGTTCTTCAGCGCGCTGAAGAACGTGGGCGGCTGGCAGGAGCTGCCGCTGACCACCGCGGCGCAGACCGTCCAGGTCTCCGCGTTCCCGTACGCGTACGCGCAGTGGGAGGAGCAGGCGGCGGACATCGTCCAGCAGCTCTGGTGACACCCGCGCACACGACGCCGGCCGGTTCCCGAACAGGGGGCCGGCCGGCGTCGTCGTGTCCAGGTACCTCAGCAGGCGGCGTAGAGGCGCCGGGTGCCGACCCCGGCGGCGTACGCGGCCCGATCGCTGAACCGGCAGCCGTAGTCGGGACGGGCCACCACCGTCGGGTCGGTCACGGTGTCGCCGGCCGGGCGCTCGCCGGTGCGTACCCAGGACACCAGATCATCCCAGGCGGCGCCGGCCTCGGCCGGAGTGAACTCGCAGTGCTGCGTGGCCCGGATGGCCCGCTGCACCACCAGCCGGCTGCGTCCGTGCCGTGCCACGTCGGTGGCGTACGCCTGCTCCATGCTGAACGGTACGAACAGGTCACCGAGGCCGTGCAGGGTGAGCACCGGCGCGGTGGAGCGGCCGGCGATGCGGGGCACCTCGGTCAGCGTCGGAAGGAGCCGCTGCCAGACGTTCTCCGGGGCGACCCGCGGCACCGTGGCGTTGACGTTGACCGGGCTGTTCGGGCTGTAGCGGGTGAGCAGGTTGGTGGAGAGCTGACCGGGCCGCTGGGCGGGGGAGTCGCCGCCACTGGTGACGCTGATCGAGAAGAGGAAGTCCTTCCAGACCGCGAACGCGGCGTCGGCGCCGGGGCGCGGCCCGCCGGAACGGTTCACCGTGATCGCGCGCAACTGCTTGCCCCGGTCGGTAGTGGTGTCCGGCCCGGTGGGGGTGAGCCCCGCCAGTCCGAGGGCCACCTGGATGCGGGGCACCGCGTTGGTCAGGTAGTCGGTCGGCGTGGGATAGGCCGACACCCCGGCGAGAGACTGAGCGACCAGGTTGTAGTCCAGGTAGAAGTCGAGCAGTGTCTGGTCGCCGAGTACGCCGCACATGGGCAACGCGCCGTCGTAGTAGCCGGGGTACTGCTCCAGCGAGCGGCCGATGACGTACCCGCCCATCGACACTCCCGCCAGGTAGGTGTGGTGCGGCCGGCGGACCGTCCGTCCGAAGTGGTCGGCGAGGTCCTTGGTGCCCAGCACCCCGGAGCGGATGTCGAAGCCGTTACGGTCGTACGAGGACGACGCCCAGGCGTACCCCTGCTCGAGCAGCCGCTGACGCAGCCCGAAGCCGGGCGGCTCCGGTGAGAGCACCGTGCCCTGGCCGCGATAGCCGTGGGCCCACAGCACCAGGTCACCGTTCCACCGGGCGGGGACCTCGATGACGTACCCGGCGTGGCGGTGCACGCCCTGACGTACCGTCGTCGGCTTGCCGGCCACGACGAGCGGCGCCAGCGGTGGGTTCTCGATGGTGTACCCGGGCAGCGGCTGGCCGCCGCCCGGGTCGCGGTCGGCGGTGGCGCTGGCCGGCGCGGCGCCGGCCAGCCCGACCGCCAGGGTCAGGGTCGCGGTGGCGGCGAGCAGGCGGCGGAGGGTGCGAACGGGTGAGGACAGCATCGATGCTCCCCATCGGACGGATGTCGCCCGCGGGCGACCAGGCGGGACGGTTGCCTACCGGCCGGTAGCGTCCTGAACCTAGGACCGCCGTCGACCAGAGTCAATGGCTGCGCTGACCGGCCGGTCAGGCTCGACTGTCCGGCCGCTCAGACCAGGCCGTGCGCCAACATCGCTTCGGCCACCCGGCGGAACCCGTTGATGTTCGCCCCGGCCACGTAGTCGCCGGGCAGCCCGTACTCCTGGGCCGTGCTCCAGCAGCGGGCGTGGATGTCCCGCATGGTCTCCCGCAGCCGCTGCTCCGACTGGGCGAACGTCCACGAGTCCCGGCTGGCGTTCTGTTGCATCTCCAGCGCGCTCACCGCCACGCCGCCGGCGTTGGCCGCCTTGCCCGGGGCGAACCGCACGCCGGCCCGGCCGAGGATCCGCACCGCCTCCGGCGTCGTCGGCATGTTCGCCCCCTCGACCACCGCGACGCAGCCGCCGGCCACCAGCGCCGCGGCCTCCGCGCCGCCGATCTCGTTCTGCGTCGCGCACGGCAGGGCCAGGTCGCAGGGCACCTCCCAGACGGTACGGTCGGCCACGGCCACCGCGTGCGGCACGTGCCGCAGGTAGTCGTCGAGCCGGCCGCGGCGCTCCTCCTTCAGCTCGCGCAGCAACTCCAGGTCGATGCCCTTCTCGTCGAGCAGGTACCCGTCGGAGTCCGAGCACGCCACCACCGTCCCACCGAGCTGGTGCACCTTCTCGATCGCGTAGATCGCCACGTTGCCCGAGCCGGAAACGACGACCCGCTTGCCCTCCAGGCTGTCGCCGCTCTCCCGCAACATCTCCTCGGCGAAGAACACCGCCCCGTACCCGGTCGCCTCCCGGCGCGCCTGCGCACCCCCGTACGCCAGCCCCTTGCCGGTGAGGACGCCGGACTCGTAGCGGTTGGTGATCCGCTTGTACTGGCCGAACAGGTAGCCGATCTCCCGGCTGCCCACCCCGATGTCCCCGGCCGGCACGTCGGTCTGCGCGCCGATGTGTCGGTGCAGCTCCGTCATGAAACTCTGGCAGAAGCGCATCACCTCACGGTCCGAGCGCCCCTTCGGGTCGAAGTCCGCGCCACCCTTGCCGCCGCCGCCGATCGGCAGGCCGGTCAACGCGTTCTTGAAGATCTGCTCGAAGCCGAGGAACTTCACGATTCCCAGGTAGACCGACGGATGAAAGCGCAGGCCACCCTTGAACGGGCCGAGCGCGCTGTTGAACTCCACCCGGAAGCCGCGGTTGATTTGTACCCGGCCACGATCGTCCTCCCACGGCACCCGGAAGATCACCTGTCGTTCCGGTTCGCAGATCCGCTCGATGATCCGCGCCTCGGCGTACTCGGGGTGCCGGGCCAGCGCCGGGCCGATGCTCTCCAGCACCTCCCGCACGGCCTGGTGGAACTCCGGCTCGCCCGGATTGCGGGCAACCACACTGGCGAACACCGTCTCGACGGCCTCCGGCATGACCGGCACGTCCCTTCCGTATCGGCGGCATCGTCGCCGCCACTGTGCCGGCGCGACCCACCGGCCGCCCCGGAGTACGGCCCGCCGCCCCCGTCCGGTTCACCGCTCGCCCGCCCGTCCTTGCCCCGGCGCCTCCATCCCGGCGTTCGCCCTGGCCGCGCGCGTGCCGGCCTCACCTGGCTCGCCCACCGATCGGCTGTGCGGCCCGGCTGTGCGGCCCGGCTGTGAGGCCCGGTGGGCGGGTCGGGTTGACTGGTCGCCGTGGACGAGTCGATCTGGGAGGCGGCCCGGGCGTCGCGCAGCTGGTTGGACACGGCGAACGGCACCGGGCAGACGGAACTGACCTGTCGCATCCTCAAGCTGACCGAGGAGGCGGGGGAGGCGTCGGCGGCCTGGATCGGTCTGCTCGGGCAGAACCCGCGCAAGGGCGTCACGCACACCCGCGAGGATGTGGCAGCGGAACTGGCTGACGTCGCCTTCACGGCGCTGGTGGCGATCGAGAGCCTGGGGCTGGATGCCCGGTCGGTGTTGGACTCCTGCGCCGCCAAGGTCCGCTCCCGCCTCGCTGACTGACCGGGTACCCGGCATGCCAAATTCCGACTTTGGCCGGTGTGCCGGATTCGTCGGGTATGGGGTAGGGCCCGCCGTGCGGTGACTCCCATCCCGGCGGCGACCGTCGTCCGGTCCTTGTTCCTGCGGACGGTCCAGCACTTCCCTGCAGTGGGCTGCATCCCGCTGGTGCTCGCCGCCCCCGCTCAGTCCTGCCGTGGATGCGGCCCCGCCGCCCTCCCGGGCGGTCGCTGTTGTGAGCGATATACCTGTGAGGCATAAATATGCCTCTGAGGTATAGCGCTCGTTGACCACCTCGCCCGGGCTCGCCTCGTTCGGCGTGATCGACTTGCGGTCAGCGATGTCAGCGATGTCGTGGTGTCCCGGGCGACCGGATCGCCCGATATCGGTGATACCGAGTCGATCAACCCCAAGCGGTCGAACGGGCGCCCGAGACCGTCGGCGATCCCGCGCCGAATGTCCGGTATAAGGGTTTCTGGCCTGTGGCCCGGTGCATCCGTGGGGTGGAATCGTGGCGGGCCGGGGGTCGTTACACACCCTGACGATCGCAGCACCGCGGCCCGGCACCCCGCCCCCTACAGGGTTGGGATGGCAGCCGGGCCCGGGTTGGAATGCCCGCGGGTGGCCGGTCGTTGCAGACCCCTGACCGACCGCACCAGCACCCCCTCACCCGGGGCCGCTGGAACGGAGCCCCCGCTCACCGGGGTGCCGATGGATGGGCCACCCCCGGAATGCCCGCGGTCTGGCGGTCGTTACACACAGACCCGGCGCCACGAGCCCCCCGCGCGTAGGCCGCCGACCGATGACTTTCCCCCGTGTTGTTGAAAGCGCCGGACGAGGTGCTCGCACCTTTGCGCCGTTCCCCTCGGGCGTGTGGGTGTCTACCCCCCTGAAGGAGCTGATCTCTCATGAACACGATCATTCGTAAGAGCATGCTGTCTGTTGCTGGTCTCGCGTTCGCCGGTGGCGTGTTCGCCGGTCCGATCGCCGCGCACGCC